>JANXXW010000245.1 GCA_025350425.1 Rhodospirillales bacterium | reverse complement strand
CCTCGTAGGCCATCCCCGCGCTCATCGCGCCGTCGCCGATAACGGCGATCACGTTGCGGTTCTCGCCCTTGAGGCCGCTCGCGACCGCCATGCCGAGCCCGGCCGAGATCGAAGTTGACGAATGCGCCGCACCGAACGGGTCGTATTCGCTCTCGCTCCGCCGCGTGAAGCCGGAAAGGCCGCCGCCCTGGCGCAGCGTGCGGATGCGGTCGCGCCGTCCGGTCAGGATTTTGTGCGGATAGGTCTGGTGCCCGACGTCCCACAGTACGCGGTCATCCGGCGTGTCGAACACCGCGTGCAGTGCCACGGTGAGTTCGACCACGCCCAGCGAGGCGCCGAGATGCCCGCCAGTGACGGACACGGCGTCGATGGTTTCGGCCCGTAACTCGTCGGCAAGTTCTTTCAGCTGCTCTGCCGAAAGGTTGCGCATGTCGGACGGGATGCGAACCCTATCGAGCACGGGGGTGTGCGGGCGTGGTGAAATCAGCGGTGCGTTCATGATTGTCCCGTATCAGCTTCGGCGCTTGACTACATACGCGGCCAGCGCCCGCAAAGTCTCAGCGGCCTGCATCGCGTCCTCGCTTGCCCCGGCCTCGGCAAAGCTGTCGAGGTGGCTCGCGGCCTGCTCGGCCAGCATGTCGGCCTGCATCCTGGCCCGCTCAATACCCAGCACGGCAACCATCGTGGCCTTGCCCGTCGCAGCGTCCTTGCCGGCGGTCTTGCCGAGGTCGTCGGTGCTGGCCTCGGCGTCGAGCAGGTCGTCGGCGATCTGGAAGGCGGCGCCCAGGTCGCGCCCGTAAGCCGCCAGCAGGTGCCGCTGCATGCCTGGGGCACGGCCCAATATGGCTCCCGCCTCGGCGCTGAACTGGATCAGGCGACCGGTCTTGAGCGCCTGCAGGCGGGTAATCTCGGGGGCGCCCATCGGCTGACCGGCCGCTCGCAGCGTCGGCGCGACCATGTCGATCATCTGCCCGCCGGCCATGCCGCGCGAACCGGACGCGAAACCCAGCGCCAACACCAGTTCGCAGCGGGCCTCCGGGTTGGAATGTGTGTCCGGTTCGGCCAGCACCTCGAAGGCGCGGGCCTGCAACGCATCGCCAGCCAGGATCGCGGTGGCTTCGTCAAAGGCCTTGTGGGTCGAGGGCTTGCCCCGGCGCAGGTCATCGTTGTCCATCGCGGGCAGGTCGTCATGCACCAGCGAGTAGGCGTGCATCATCTCGATCGACGCCGCGACGCGCGCGGCGCATCGCCGGTCCACGCCGAACAGAGCTGCCGCCTGCATCACCAGGAATGCGCGCATCCGCTTGCCGCCGCCCAGCGTGGCGTAGCGCATCGCCTCCACCAGCCGCGCCTCGGCGCCCTCGGGCATGGGCATCAGGTCGTCGAGAGCCTGCTCCACCTCCGTCGCGATCCGGGCCATGGTCTCCGCGAGACTATCGCGGGAGGCGATCAGCGCCACCACCGGACGCGCCATCATTCCACTGTACGCAGGGACAATGCGCCGTCGTTGCCTGCCACGATGGCCTGCACGCGCATCTCGGCCTCTGCCAGCTTGGCCTCGCAATGCCGCCGCAACGTAGCGCCCCGCTCATAGGCCGTGATGGCGTCCTCCAACTTCTGCTGCCCGCCCTCGAGCCCACGCACGATCCGTTCCAGTTCCGCCAACGCATCCTCGAACGAAAGGTTGACGGCCGAAACGGAAGCGGGGCTTGGGGGCGGACTGGCCTTGGCGCCAGACATCAGACGGACTCCATGCGAAAACTCCAGACGACACTCCAGAGGTATCTGCCTGGGGCAATCGACAGAATAGGGTGAAGCCGCGTTTGCTACCCTCTCCGCCGCGTTCCGCCAAGCGGGAAAGCCACGGCGTGTGTCATCGCCGCAACAGCGCAGCGACATGCACCGCCGCCGAAGCGGCTAGCGCATCGAGGTCGTAGCCGCCTTCCAACACCGATACCAGCCGTCCGCCGCAGTGCCGTTCGGCTTGCTCGATCAATCTTTCCGTGATCCAGGCGAAATCCGCGGTTTCCAGCCGGAGTTGCGCCAGGGGATCGGCCTTATGCGCGTCGAACCCGGCCGAGATGATGATGAGCCCGGGCGCAAACGCATCCAGCGCCGGCAGCAGGAGCCGCTCCCAGGCCGCCCGGAACACGGCGCTGCCGGAGCCGGGCGGCAGGGGGGCATTGAAGATGTTGCCCACCCCGCGCTCGCTGGCGGCACCGGTGCCGGGATAGCAGGGGTGCTGGTGGCTCGACGCGTAGAACAAGCTTGGGTCGCTCTCGAAGATATCCTGCGTGCCGTTGCCGTGATGCACGTCGAAATCCACCACCGCGACCCGTTCCACGCCCCATCGCGCCTGGGCGTGCCTCGCCGCCACTGAGGCGTTGGCGAACAAGCAGAACCCCATCGGCGTCGATCGCTCGGCATGATGGCCGGGCGGCCTCGTGGCGACGAACGCGGCACGCGCCCACCCTTCCATTACCGCGTCCACTCCCATTACGGCGCCGCCGGCCCCGCGCAACGCCGCTTCTGCGCTGCCGGCGCTCATGGCGGTGTCGCCGTCGAGCTGGAAGATTTCGTCCGGCCCGGGGCGGATCGAGAGAATCGCCTCCACATGCTCAATCGGATGCACCCGCGTGAGTTGCTCGATGGTCGCTTGGGGGGCCGCCTCGCGCAGCAGCGGATGAAATTCCTCCGCCTCCAGCGCCATCAGCACTCGGCGCAGGCGGTCCGGGCATTCCGGGTGATACGGACCCATATCGTGATCGAGGCACGCAGGGTGGGTGATCAGGGCAACGGTCATGGTTGCGGCTCCCGCTTGCGAATCACGAAGCTGAATACCCCAGCTTCCTCGCTGGCGGCGACCAGCGCGTGCCCGGTCTCCTGGCAGAACGCCTTGAAGTCTCCCACAGCGGCCCGGTCCGTCGCGAGCACCCGCAATCGCTCCCCCGGCTTCAACGCCCGCAACGCCTTGTTGGCCCGCAGCACGGGGAGGGGGCAATTCATGCCCTTCACGTCCAGGAGTGTCTCGCTCATGACCTCCATCCTTGAGCAACGGGCCGGCAAACGCCAGAGTGCGGCATGAACGATTTTCGCATCGGCATCGACCTCGGCGGCACCAAGATCGAGGTCATGGCGCTCGACCGCGCGGGGGCGGAGGTGGGGCGCCACCGCATCCCCACCCCCGCCGGCTACGCCGC
>JANXXW010000214.1 GCA_025350425.1 Rhodospirillales bacterium | reverse complement strand
CGGAGTTCTGGGGCAAGGTGCACTTCTGGGTGACGTTCGTCGGCGTCAACCTGACGTTCTTCCCGATGCACTTTCTCGGTCTTGCGGGAATGCCACGGAGGTATGTGGACTACCCCGATGCTTTCCGCGGGTGGAACATGGTGGCATCGTTCGGCTCCTATATCGGTGGCGTTTCGGTATTGATCTTCCTCTATGTTCTGTACCGGACATTCACCTCCAAGGTTAAGCTGGCTGACAATTACTGGGGTGAGGGCGCCACCACGCTCGAGTGGACCATCAGCTCGCCGCCGCCGTTCCATACCTTCGAGGAGCTTCCCAGAATCCGTTGATGAGCGACAATTTCGCCGCTGCGACGACTTCCGATTCCTCGGCGGGGGATTGGTTCGCCCTGCTAAAGCCACGAGTGTTAACACTCGTGGTTTTCACCGGGGCGATCGGAATGCTGGTGGCGCCGGGCCATATTCACCCGGTAATCGCGCTCACCGCGATCCTGTGTATCACCGTCGGCGCCGGTGCCGCGGGGACTATCAATATGTGGTATGATCGCGACATCGACGCGATCATGCACCGCACCTCGAAGCGGCCGATTCCGGCTGGCCGGATTGCGCCGAGTGAGGCGTTGACGTTCGGCGTTACCCTGGCGGTTGGCTCCGTCATGGTGATGTATCTGGCGACCAATCTTGCGGCCGCAGCAGTCCTGGCGTTGTCGATCGCGTTTTACGTTTTCGTCTACACCATGTGGCTCAAGCGTCGGACACCACAGAACATCGTCATAGGCGGCGCTGCTGGAGCGTTTCCGCCGGTGATCGGCTGGGCCGCCGTGACCGGCGGGGTGGACGTGATGCCGCTGCTGATGTTCGCCGCGATCTTCTTCTGGACGCCGCCACATTTCTGGTCGCTGTCATTATGGGCGAGCGGGGATTACGAACGTGCCGGGGTGCCTATGCTTCCGGTTGTTGCCGGCGCCCGCGAAACACGCCGCCAGATCGTGATCTATACGTTGTTGCTGGTACCCATCTCGGTATTACCCTGGCTACTGCACCTGACCGGACCGATCTATGGCGTGAGCGCGCTTGTTCTCGGGCTCGTGTTCCTCGCATCCGTCATTGGGGTGGCCTTCGACAAGCAGGACCCGACCGGGATCAGTCTGACCAAGGACAAGCCCGCCAAGCTCGCCTTCAAGGTTTCGCTGTATTATCTGTTCGTGTTGTTCGCCGCGCTTGCCGTGGATCATTGGGTGGCTTGAATGGACGAGCCTGTGCCAGACGAAGTTGCGCCCGCTAAACTGACACCTCCGGCGTTGTCGCGCATCGAAAGTGCTGCGATCGCACGACGTCGCCGTGGACGGAATATTGCCATGCTCATCGTATTGGCCGGGATCGCCGTGCTGTTTTATGCCATCGCCATGGTCAAGATCGTCAAGCCAGATCTCGGCGCGCATTGAGGAGGGTTTGATGGCGATCGGACGTCATAACAGGGCATTAGGCGTCGGGCTTGGGGTGGTCATTGTTGGGATGGTTGGGCTGTCGTTTGCCTCCGTACCGCTTTACCGCATGTTCTGCGCCTATACCGGCTTTGGCGGTACGCCACAGATCGGCGGGGACCAGAGTGCCACTGTCAGCACGGCATCCATCACCGTTCGGTTCAATGCCGACACCAATCCAAATCTGCCCTGGAGCTTCGCGCCCGCCCAACGCCAGATCACTCTGCCGATGGGTGCCGAGCAGGTTGCGTTCTACACCGCGCAGAATGAGGCGAGCACACCAGTCACGGGCGTAGCCGTCTACAACGTCACGCCTGAACGCGTTGGGAAGTATTTCCATAAGACAGCCTGCTTTTGTTTCAACGAGCAGACCCTCGCGGCCAATCAGCGGATGCAGTTTCCCCTGAGCTTCTGGGTAGACCCGGCGATCGCGAAGGACCCGAGTACGGCCGACGTCAAAGTCATCACGTTGTCCTACACGTTCTTTCGCTCAATTAACGACGCTGCGCGCACGGGCGCCCTTGCGAAGGCTGGCCCGCACATCGGCCCTCTTGTAAGATGACATGACACGCTCGCCCTTGATGCTTGCGCCGATTCAGGGATTATGCGCCAAGCCTTCTCACCCTTCCTTTCTGATAGTCTTAGTGGACCCCGCATGAGCACCGACATACAAAGCGCCGTCACGCTTCCGGCGAGTTCTGGCCTGAAGCAGCCCTACCATCTCGTCGATCCCAGCATCTGGCCGTTGGTCGGAGCGTTCAGCGCGGCGTTGACGTTGGTTGGCATCATTTTCGCGGCGCATTACGGCAACTACGTCGCCCTCACACTTGGCCTCGCATGCGTGGCCATCACTATGTTCTTCTGGTGGAGGGACGTCATTCGCGAGAGTCGCACGCCCGGCCTTCACACCCCGATCGTGCGCCTCGGCCTGCGTTATGGAATGACGCTTTTCATCGCCAGCGAAGTGATGTTCTTCGTCGGCTTCTTCTGGGCATTCTTCCACTTCGCCCTTTACCCCGAGCATGTGCTCGGGACTGCTACGCCGATGTGGCCGCCCGAGGGTGTTCACACATTCGATCCGTTCCATCTGCCGTTCCTGAACACTATGATCCTGCTGCTGTCGGGCACGACGGTCACGCTGGCGCATCACGCATTGCTCGAGAACAATCGCAAGCTGCTCATCCGCGGCCTCGCCGTGACTGTGGCGCTCGGATTGTTGTTCACCGCTCTGCAGGTCTATGAATACGGCCACGCCGCGTTCACTTACGGTGGCCATATCTACGGCGCGACGTTCTTCATGGCGACCGGCTTCCACGGCTTCCATGTCGTCATCGGCACCATCTTCCTTGCGGTCTGCCTGGTGCGCGCCATGCGCGGCGCATTCACGCCCGAGCAGCACTTCGGCTTCGAGGCGGCCGCGTGGTATTGGCACTTCGTCGACGTGGTCTGGCTGTTCCTGTTTGCCTGCATCTACGTCATCGGCGCCGGCGCCAACGCAGGCGCGGGTCACTGATCACGC
>JANXXW010000207.1 GCA_025350425.1 Rhodospirillales bacterium | reverse complement strand
GATCCACATCCAGGCCGCCTCCACCTCGTCGCGGCGCATGAACAGGGTCTGGTTGCCGCGCACCACGTCCATCAACAGGCGCTCGTAGGCGTCGGGCTGGCGGACGTTGAAGCTGCGGGCGAAGCTCATGTCGAGGGGCACGTGCTGCAGGCGCATACCGCCGGGGCCGGGGTCCTTGATCATAAGCCACAGCTTCACGCCTTCATCGGGTTGCAGCCGGATCACCAGATGATTGGCGGCGATCGGGCCGGCGTCAGTGTTGAACACGGAATGCGGGATCGGGCGGAAGGCGATCACGATTTCGGATACCCGCGTGGAAAGGCGCTTGCCCGTGCGGAGATAGAACGGCACCCCGGCCCAGCGCCAGTTGGCGATATCGACTTTCAAGGCGACGAACGTCTCGGTATGGCTGTCGTCGCGTCCGAGTTCGTTGAGATACCCTTTCACCGCGCCTCCGGCCGAGGCGCCGGCGCGGTACTGGCCGCGGACGGTACGCTCGGTCAGGGTTTGCGGCGTGACCGGCACGAGGGATTGCAGCACCTTCAGCTTCTCGTCGCGCACGGCGTCGGCGGCCAACGAGCGCGGCGTCTCCATGGCGACGAGGCAGAGTAATTGGAGCAGGTGATTCTGCACCATGTCGCGCAGCGCGCCAGCGGTGTCGTAATAGCCGGCGCGGCTTTCAAGACCGACGGTCTCCGCCACCGTGATCTGTACGTGGTCGATGTGC
The DNA here is from genome assembly GCA_025350425.1 of Rhodospirillales bacterium. Lineage (GTDB taxonomy): Bacteria > Pseudomonadota > Alphaproteobacteria > Acetobacterales > Acetobacteraceae > JANXTF01. The sequence goes on along the minus strand of JANXXW010000207.1, from coordinate 4,061 downwards.
TGGGCGTTCCACAGCGGCTCGAACAGGGCGTTGGCGAAGCGTAGCGCCATCAGGTTCTGTACGGTCTCCTTGCCGAGATAATGGTCGATGCGATAGACGCGCTCCTCCGGAAACACACGGCCGATGCCCTCGTTCACGTAGCGGGCAGATTCCAGGCTTTTGCCGATGGGCTTCTCCACCACCACGCGGGACCGCTCGGTGACCAGCCCGTGCGCGCCGAGGCGGTCGCAGGTGGGCACGAACAGTTCCGGGGCGGTTGCCAGATAGAATACGCGGATGCGGTCCGGCGCGTCGGCCAGCCGCTTGGCCAGCGCGTCCCAGCCAGCGTCCTTGTCGGCGTTGGCGGTGGCCCAGCCGAGGCGGGCGAGGAATTTGCTGATCGCCTCCTCGTTGTGGCTTTTTTTGCTGACGTGTTCCTCCAGTGCCTCGCGGGCGAGGTCGCGGAAGGCCTCATCCGACAGTTTGCTGCGGGAAACGCCGAAAATGCGCGAGGCTGGGTCGATCTGGCCGGCTTCGTCGCGGAGATAGAGCGCCGGAAACAGCTTGCGCCGGGCGAGGTCCCCGGTGGCTCCGAACACGACGATGTCGAACGGCTCAGTGAGGATGGTGCGGGAAGACATCGGCGCTCCGTATGGCGTATTGCTCCGGCGGGTCCGGTTCGCAATACGAAATATGGCAGCGTAGCAGACACGGTGCTACCTCCGAGCCGTGCTGCTTTGGCGCCCGTCCGTTGCGTAAGCGCTAACTCCGCCGACATAAAGCGGTAACGTCACCCGTGTTATCCCACGCACCTCGCAGAAGGATTTTGCCTCATCCACGCCCCGATCGCCCTTGCCACCGTACTTTTATGCCTCAGCGGATGCGATCTCGGGCCGGATTATCAACCGCCGGAGTTGACGCTGCCGGCGGCCTATCGCGGCACGCTGGCCACGGCAGCCCAGGCATGGCCCGCGCCGGATTGGTGGCGAGGGTTCAAATCGCCGGTGCTTAATCAGCTGATCGAGCAGGCAAAAGGGGGCAATTTCGACATACAGGCGGCGATCGCAAGGGTGCGCGAGGCCGACGCCCAGGTGCGGATCAGCGGGTCTGGGCTGCTGCCGGCGATCGATGGGTCTGCCAAGGCGCAATACGAGCGCGTCGGCACCACGCGGCGCAGCACGGGGACCTCATTCGGAACAGCGGCGCTGAGCGGGCTGGGTTCCACGACCTCGACCGCAATGACCACCACCAGCATCAGCGGGCGAAGCCATTATGTCGACGCGCGCAACTACAGCGCCGGCCCTACCATCAGCTACGAGGTCGATCTTTGGGGCCGCGTGCGGGCTTTGCAGGACAGTGCCGAGGCCAGCGCGATGTTCAGCCGGTTCGACCAGCAGACGGTGGCGCTGACGGCGGTAACCAGCGTCGCCAGCACCTGGTTCCAGGCGCTGGCCTTCGCGGACCGGGTGTCGATCGTGCAGCGCAATTTGCGCGATGCCGAGCAGATTCTGCAGGCGATCCAGGGCCGCCTGTCGGTCGGAACCGCCTCGTTGCTCGACGTGGCGCAGCAGGGTGCGCTGGTGGCAGGCCTGCGGGCGCAGATTCCCGGTCTGCAAAACCAGTTGCTGCAACAGGTGAACGGCCTGGGCATCCTGGTCGGCCGCGCGCCGCAGGACCTCTCGGTCACGCCAGACACGTTGACCAAGCTGGCGCTGCCGGAAATCCCCGCGGGTTTGCCCTCGCAGTTGCTGGAGCGGCGGCCCGATGTGGCGTCAGCGGAGGCGGAACTGGTAGCCGCCAACGCCAATATCCGGGAGGCGCGGGCGAATTTCTTCCCGCAGATCGCACTGACAGGCACTGCCGGACTGCAAAGCACGGCGCTCACCGCCATCGCCAATCCTGGCTCGCTGTTGATCACCGTCATCGGGTCGGTCGCACAGACCATCTTTGATAACGGCCTCAAGGGGGGCCAATACCAGCAGTTCAGCGCTCGTTACGACGAGTTGCTGGCGAATTACCGTAAGGCCGTGGTGCAGGCGTTGACCGACGTGCAGAATGCGCTCGACGCGTATCGTCTCGGCACGGAGCAGGAGCGGTTGCAACAGCAGGCAGTCAATGTCGCGCAGCAGGCGGCCGATATCGCCCGCGCGCAGTTGCTGGCGGGAACCAGCGACATAGTCACTGCGCTGCAGGCGCAGACTACGCTGTTCAGTGATCTCGACAATTTGGCGCAAGTGCGGCTGGCCCGGTTCCAGGCGCTGCTTTCGCTTTACAAGGCGCTGGGCGGGGGCTGGGATCGCACGATGACGATCGCGCCCCCAAGCACCATCTTCCACGGCGTGCTGTGAGGACCCGTTGATGCGTCGGCTTGCTACGATCTTGATCCTACTGGCGGCCCTGGGCGGTGGCGCGTGGTGGTGGTTCGGCCCCCATGCCGCCACCACGGCCGCCACCGCGCGCCGCAACCAGCGGCCGGACACGATCCCTGTCGTGGTCACCGCCGCCGTCAAGCAAGATGTGCCGATCTATCTGGAAGGCCTTGGCACCGTGCAGGCTTCGGCCACGGTCACGGTGAAGGCCCAGGTGGATGGGGCGTTGCAGCAGGTGCTGTTCCGTGAGGGGCAGGACGTGAAGGCTGGCGATATCCTGGCCAAAATCGACCCGCGCACCTATCAGGCGGCGCTGGACCAGGCGATTGGCAAGCAACGCCAGGATCAGGCCAACCTCGCCAATGCCCGCGTCGACCTCGGACGCTACGCCAAGCTGGCCGCCACCGCCTACACCTCGGCCCAGCAGGCGGACACGCAGAAGGCCATGGTGGCGCAATTGGAGGCCCAGGTCGCGCAGGATCAGGCGCAGATCGATTCGGCCCGCACCCAGCTGGGCTTCACCACCGTGGTGGCCCCGATCGATGGGCGGGCGGGCATTCGGCAGGTCGATGCGGGCAACATTGTGCATGCCGCGGACACAACTGGGCTCGTGGTAATCACCACTTTGAAGCCGATTTCGGTCATTTTCACCCTGCCGCAGCAGGCCCTCGGCACAGTTTCCGAGGCCATGCGGGCCGGTCCGCCAGAGGTGATCGTTATGCCTCAGAACAATTCCCAGGACGTGCTGGATCACGGCACGCTGACCGTGCTGGACAACCAGGTGGACCCAACCACGGGCACCATCAAGCTCAAGGCCAGCTTCCCGAACGACCGCCTGCGCCTCTGGCCCGGCGCCTTTCTCACCGTTCGCCTCAGGGTAGACACCGTACACAACGCGACGGTCGTGCCACCCGTGGCCGTCCAACGCGGTCCGGAAGGCACCTACGTCTATGTGATCCCCGCCGATGACCTCGCCGAGCGCCGGCTGGTGAAGATCGGCCATGAGGACCAGATCGCCTCCATCGTCACCGAAGGCCTGCAATCCGGCGAGCGCGTCGTGGTCGATGGCGCTTCCCGGCTGTCCAACAAGTCCAAAGTCACGATCGTCCAGCCCGGGATCAATCCAGCAGTGGCCGATCAACCGGCAACCGACCCATCTGCGCCGGTCGCACGGGGCCAAGGCACCGCCAGCCGCCAGCGCAGCAGCGGGGCCACGTAGAAGCGCGCGGCATGAACATCTCTGCCCCCTTCATCGCGCGGCCGATCGCTACCACCCTACTCGCCATCTCCGTCCTGCTCGGCGGCGCGCTGGGCTACCGGGCGCTTCCCGTATCGGCCCTCCCGCAGGTGGACTTCCCCACCATCCAGGTCACCACCCAGCTTCCTGGCGCCAACCCGGATACCGTCTCCACCCTCATCACCGCGTCGCTGGAGCGCCAGTTCGGCCAGATCCCCGGCCTTACCACCATGACCTCCACCAGTTCGGAGGGCACCAGCCAGATCACGCTGCAATTCTCCCTGACCCGAGGCATCGACAGTGCGGCGCAGGATGTGCAGGCGGCGATCAACGCCTCGAATGGCACCTTGCCGGTCACGCTCCCGTATCCCCCCGTCTATTCCAAGGTGAACCCGGCCGACGCGCCCATCGTGACCATCGCGCTGATGTCCGATGCCGTCACGATCGACCGTATAAGCGACGCCGCCGACACGCTC
>JANXXW010000169.1 GCA_025350425.1 Rhodospirillales bacterium | reverse complement strand
CGGCTGGCGAACGGCACCATGTCCGGCTTACACGCCTTCAGCTTCGCCGCCGTATCGGTGAGTTCCTGCAAGTTCCTTGGCGCATCGAGATGGCAGGCGGCCAGGATATCCTTGCGGTAATAGAGCACCGGTCCCTCGATGTTCAGCGGGATGCCGATTGCCTTGCCGCCGAAACTGGCGAGCTGCATCAGGGTCGGGCCGAAATCGGCGAAATCGTAGTCGGGCGCGGTCTGCGCCGGGTCCGCTGCCAACACGGCGAGGTCCCGATACCAACCGGCGTTTTGGTAGATGTGACCTTCCCGCGCAGGTAGCGTCATGAAGATGTCGATGTCGGGCGAGCGGGTTTGCAGCATGGTCGTGAGCCGCGTCCGCATCTGTATCTCGTTGTAGGTGTCCACGCGCACGGTGATGCCGGTCAGCTTCTTGAACTCGTCGAGATGCGGCAGCACCGCGTTCGGCCAGGGATGGTTGGATGATAGGAAAGTGATGGTCTGCCCGTCGTAGCGCTTCCAGTCGAAGTCGCTCGCTGGCTGCGCGGCGGCGGTTCCGGCGGAGAGTATAATCGCCACACCTGTGACCAGCGCCATTTTCAGCTTCATGATGTTTCCCGTTCCCATCCCGATTAGCCTCTTTAGGCGACCGTCATTCCTTCACGGCGCCGTTAGTCAGTCCGCCGATGAGGCCACGGCCTGCGGCGAAGATCATCAATATCGGTGGCGCGGAAATGACCACGGCGGCAGCCATCAGCCGGCCCCAGTCGGTCGAGCCCTCGCCGACGAAATTGAACGACAGCACGATCAGCGTCTTGGTGTCGATACCTCCAAGCACCAGCGCGAACAGGAAGAAGTTCCACGAACTGATGAAGGCGAGGATGGCCGCCACGGTAAGGCCCGGCGTGACGAGCGGCACCGCGACGCGTAGCAGGCAATCGAATTGCCGACATCCGTCGATCAGGGCGCTCTCGAAGATGCTCCGTGGCACGCTATCGAAATGCGGCAGCATGACCCAAAGGATCAGCGGCATGGTCACCACGGTATGTGTCAGGATCAATACTGAATGCGTACCGATCAGGCCCAGCTTAGTGAATAGGATGAACCACGGCAGCACGAACAGCGTGCCTGGCGCCATGCGGGTGAACAACACAAACGTCGCGGGCCACGAGACACGGTGCCACGATATCGCGAAGGCAGCGGGAACCGCGAGCAGCAGGCCGAGAGCCGTCGAACCGACCGCGACCACGAGGCTGTTGACGAAGTAATCGAAGAACGGAAGCATCGTGAACAACTGGCTAAAATTGTCCAGCGTCGGCGTGAACAATAGCACCGGCGGATAACGCGTCACCTCGACGGAATGCTTGAGACTGGACGCGATCATCCAGGCGACCGGGATCAGCACGACCGCGCACACGAGCGCCACTTCCAGCGTTTGGGTAACGCGGGCGACGCGGACGCGCGCGGTCACCATTCGGCGAGGCGGCGGAAGCGGGAGAGCGCCAGCACCACGCCGAACACCACGGCCGCGAGCGTGATCATCAGTGCGCTCGCGTATCCCATGTCAAAGAACTCCAGGCCGCGGCGGAAGGCATAGACGTTCAGCGTCTGAGAGGCGGTACCGGGGCCGCCTTGCGTCGTGATGTAGATTAGGTCGAAGAAGCGTAGTAGGTCCACGCTGCGGAGTACCACCGCGATGAACAAGGTGGGCATGAGCAGCGGCAGCGTGATGTAGCGCAGCATCGACATGCCCCGCGCGCCGTCGATTGCGGCGGCGTCGGCGATGCCGTCGGGCATGGTCTGCAAGCCGCCCAGCACGAGCAGCGCCACGAACGGCGTCCATTGCCACGTGTCAAGCAACGCGAACACCGGCACGACGATGCGGGGCGAGGCCAGCCAGAGCGAAGGCGGCAGGCCGAGGCTTTGCAGTATCCAGTTGGCCGCGCCAAGCGAGGGATCGAGGATGACCAACCACATCATGCCGATCACCACGGGCGGCAGAAGGAAGGGCGACATCAGCACGGTCTGTAGGAACCGCCGTCCGAAGCGAAGCCGGTTCAGCAGCATCCCGAGATAGCAGCCGAACACCAGTTGTAACCCGAGCGAGAGAACGTAAAGGTAGAAGGTGACATACAGCCCGTTCCAGAAATCCGGGTCGTACAGCATGGCCCGGTAGTTCCGCAGGCCGATGAAGCCGGCTTCCTGGCCGAAGCGGAAATCCGTGAGGCTGAGCCATACCGCATAGCCCAGCGGCAGCGCCACCATGAGCGCCAGGAAAAGTAGCATGGGCACCGCCAATGCCCGCATCGACAAGGCCGACCCGGCTCGGCGCGCACGCAGCGGCTTGGCCGGGGCGAACGGCGCCGTGGCGTTACCTCGGCCAAACCTCGCTAGCAGCCCTGCGCCGGATGGACTTGGTGCCCACACCATCGCCCACGTTTCTCCCCGTTGATTTTGTTGAGGCGACGATGCGGGAAATGTTGCGCCGTCGCAAGCGACGACGTGGACGCCACGGTCCGCAGCGTCTGGCGAGCGGGAGGGACCTGACCATGTGGCCATAAACCCGTGTCCCCGACGTCAAATTTCATAGCCATGCGGCACCAGTCGGCAACAGGCCTTTTGCGCGCGGCGAGGTCGCACGCCCCGACACCGAGCGGCGTGGCAGAGCGGGCAAGGTCCCAGCCTCGGCGCGCGGCGCCAGGGCCGCGAACCGTCTGCCCAGCCGGCGCGGATGGTCGAAGACCAGGATGATGCGCGGCCCGGTAATGACAGTGTGATGTTTTACGTAATTTAGCCATGCTCACCGGAGAGGCGTGGTCCAGGCCCGGTCATGCCTTTATGGCTGTAAAGACCACGTGCGATGGCCTTGTACCCATCCAAAAGGGTGAGAGCACAAGTCACCCCTTGTATGTTGCCCTAGACTCTGGCGGAGTTATGCCAACGACATCGGGGAAACTTCATGGTCCAAGACCGTATTAAGCTAATCGCGGCATCGGCTTTTGCACTGGCGCTCGGCATTCCCATCGCGGCCAGGGCGGCCGATCCGATCAAGATCGCGGTGATCGCCGAGGCGTCGTCGATCTCCGGCATCGCCATTCCAAACGCCGCCAAGCTCGCCGCCGACGAGATCAACAAGGCCGGTGGCGTCGATGGCCGTATGATCGAGATCGTGGAATACGACGATCACAACTCGGCCGCCGATGCCGTGCGGGCGTTCCAGCGCGCCTCCAGCCAGGACAAGGCGACGGCGGTGATCGCCAGCTATGTCAGCGAGGTTGTTCTGGCACTGGAGCCGTGGGCCGCGCGCCTGAAGCTGCCGATGATCACGCCCGGCGCTGCCAGCAACGAAATCTCGATACGCGTGCATGATGACTACGCCAAGAACAAGTATACCTTCCACGGCTACCTGACCTCGACCGCCATCGCAGACAGCGTGTGCGATGGCGCCAAGGACCTGTTGGTCAACGGCCTCAAGGTCAAGACCGCCGTGGTCATGAGCGAGGATGCGGCCTGGACCATCCCGCTCGACGAGGAATACCTGCAGTGCCTGCCCAAGATCGGCATCAAGGTGCTCGATCATATCCGCCTGTCGCCGGACACGACCGATTTCACGCCGATCTTCAATAAGATCGAGGGCGAGAAGCCGGATGTGCTGGTGACCGGGATCAGCCATGTCGGCGTGCAGCCAACCGTGCAGTGGGCAAGCCAGCAGGTGCCGCTCATGATGTTTGGCGTCAGCAGCCAGGCGACGTCGTCCACGTTCTGGAAGGACACCAACGGCGCCACCGAGGGTGTGGTGTTCCAGGCCGCGTCGGTGCCCGATGTCGCCGTCACCCCCAAGACCATCCCGTTCAGCGAGGCCTACTTCAAGCGCTACGGCATCACTTCGGCCTATTGCGGCTATACTGCGTACGATCAAATCTACTACATCGCCGATGCCGTGAAGCGGGCCGGCAGCACCGATCCGGACAAGGTGGTGGCGGCGCTCGAAACCACGGATTGGCCCGGTACGATCGGCCGCATCCAGTTCTATGGCAAGGACGACAGATTCACCCACTCCATCAAGACCGGCCCGGGCTTCGTCACCGGCCTCATGCTGCAATGGCACGACGGCAATCAGAAGACCGTGTGGCCGACTGGCGTCGCGAACGCAAAAATGGTGTTTCCGGCGTTCGTGAAGGTGGCGAACTGATCCTGGGTCCGCGCGTACGCCCGCTTCCCGTATGGGAGCGGGCGGCAGCCTGATGCGGGCACTTCAGATCCTCATAGACGGGTTCGCGATCAGCAGCCTGTATGCCATGGGAGCTATCGGCTTCACGCTCATCTTCGGCGTATCGGGTGTGCTGAACCTCTCGCACGGCGCGATCATGGTGGTTGCGGCCGTGGTGGCATGGGCGGCAGCGGATTCGTTCGGGGCCGGACCTTATCTGGGCGCGCTGGCGGGCGTGGCGGCGGGCTTCGTCACCGCGTTCGCGACTTACCTGATCGTGGTGCGGCCGATCCAGAACTCGCGCGCCATTCCACGCGAGGAAAAGGAAATCTTCGTGCTCACCGGCACTCTGCTATGGGGCATCATGCTCCAGGAAGTCGTCGCGTATTTCTTCAGCAGCAATCCCAAGACGGTCCGGCCGCTGGTCACCGGCGTGATCGAGATCGTCGGGGTAAGGACTCCGATCAACGAGGTCGTGACGGCGGGTATATCGCTCGTGGTGATCGGGGCGCTCTGGGTATTGGTCAATCGCACGCGGCGTGGCAAGGCGCTGCTCGCCGCCTCCATCAACCCGCGTGGCCTCACGCTGCTGGGCTTTGAGTTGTCGGGCATCTATCTCCAGGTCTGGGCGATCTACGGCGTGCTCGCTGGTATCGCTGGCGTCCTGCTCGGGGCGTTCCTGGGAGTGAGCTCGGACAATGTCGGCCAACTCACCGCGAGTGCATTCTCCATCGTGGTGCTCGGCGGCCTTGGCAGCGTCACTGGTTCCCTGGTGGCGGCCTACGTGGTGGGCTACCTAGAAACGTTGACTGCGTATTTGATCGCACCGTCCATCCGCACCGTGCCGGTGCTGCTGTTGCTG
>JANXXW010000152.1 GCA_025350425.1 Rhodospirillales bacterium | reverse complement strand
CTGGAGGCCAACAAGGACATCCATATCGAGCAGACGCTGATGCAGGGCATGAGCTATCTCGCCATCAACACGCTGGACCCGGTGCTGGGCAATCCCAAGGTCCGCGAGGCGTTCCGTTACCTCATCGACTATGACGGCCTGGCCAAAAGCATCCTGCCGTTCCAGGGCGCACCGCGCGCCAGCTTGGTGCCGACCGGCGCGGTCGGGGCGCTTGACCGCGCCGCTGGAGAACCGTTCTCACTCGACCTCGCCCGAGCCAAGCAACTGATCACCGAGGCGGGCTATCCCGACGGTTTCACCAAGCACATGATCCTGTCGGCCAACAGTATCAGCCCCAACATCGCCCAGCATATCGCATCCAACGCCGCCAAGATCGGCATCAAGCTTGAACTCGAGCAGATGGCCGACTCCAACCTGTTCACTCGTGGCCGCAACCGCGAGTTTGAGGTGCAACTGGTCGGCTGGAGCACGAACTATGCGGACGCGGACGCAATGGTTTCCCGCTTTGCCGTCAACCCTGACGTCCGGCCGGAAGCCAAGCTGACGCAATACCCGGTGTGGCGCACGGGCTGGCAGAACCTGGACATCAACGTGCAGGCGGCGACGGCGCGCATGGAACCCGATCCTGCCAAGCGGATCGCGATGTATCACGCCATTCAGGAGTTCATGATGCACAACGGACCCATGGTGTTCATCTACCAGACGATCCGGCCGACCGCGGTCCGGACATCGGTCAAGGGCTTCACGATCGCCCCGTTCTTTGTCGATTACGGCAGCGCCTCGAAGTAGCGCCGCCATGAGGGTGGCCGGGGTCGCGCGCCAGGCGGGGTCGGTGTTGGTCACCCTGGTCGGGTTGCTTGCCTTGACGTTCTTTATGGGCCGTATGCTGCCGACCGATCCGGTGATCGCCATCATCGGTCAGACGGCGGACCAGGCAGCCTACGACATGGTCCGTCACCGGCTCGGTCTGGATCAACCGCTATACGTGCAGTTCGCGCTGTATGCCCGCGACATGTTGACCGGGGATTTCGGCAACGCGCTGTTCACGGGGCATCGCGTGGCGGATGATTTGCGGCGCGCGTTCCCCGCGACGCTTGAACTAGCCAGCCTTGCCATCCTGATCGGCGTGGGCCTCGGCGTCCCGTTCGGCGTGCTGGCGGCGGTGTACCGCGGTACGGTGTTCGACCACGTGATCAGGATCGTCGGCCTGGTGGGATATTCCAGCCCCACCTTCTGGCTCGGTCTGATGGGGCTGATCGTATTCTACGCCACCCTCGGTGTGGTCGGCGGTCCCGGCCGGCTCGATGTGGCCTTCCTCGACAGTGTCGAGCCGCATACCGGGCTGTTGCTGATCGACGCGCTGTGGGACGGCGACACCGACGCGTTCTGGAACGCGGTCAGTCACATCGTGCTGCCCGCCGCTATCCTCGGTTACGGCTCCATGGCGTATATCAGCCGCATGACGCGCTCGTTCATGCTGGAGCAACTGGCCCAGGAATACATCGTCGCCGCGCGGGTGAAGGGCATGTCGCGCTGGGCCGTCATCCGCCGTCATGCCTTCCGCAACATCCTGGTGCAGCTCGTGACGGTGGTGGCGCTGGCCTACGCCTTCCTGCTTGAAGGCGCGGTGCTGACCGAGACCGTGTTCGCCTGGCCCGGCTTCGGCCGATACCTAACGGCCGGGCTGCTGGCCGGCGACATGAACGCCGTGCTGGCCTGCGTGCTTATCGTCGGTGTCATCTTCATCGGGCTGAACCTGGTCACGGACCGCCTGTACCGGGTGCTGGACCCGCGCACGCGATGAGCGGGGAGACGCACCCGCTGGGAAACGTCACGCGCGCTCCGGGCCTGCGTGCCTGGCTGACGGCGGAAGTCACCGCTTCACCGCGCCAGGCTAGCCTGCAACGGCTGTACTACGGCTGGCGGCGCCTGCGTAACAATCCCACTGCCATGGCTGCCCTGGTGGCGCTGGCCTGCCTCGTCGCGGTCGCGATCCTGGCCCCGCTGATCGCGCCAGAGGGCTACGACGAGCAGAACCTCGCCGGCCGGCTGCTGCCGCCCTCTGGCGCGCACTGGTTCGGCACTGACGATCTTGGCCGGGACATCCTCGCCCGCTTGGCCTGGGGGGCGCGCATCACGCTTATGATCGCCACGCTGGTGGCGGCGATCGTGGCTCCCATCGGCCTGCTGGTCGGCACCGCCGCGGGCTATTTCGGCGGCTGGGTCGACGCCGTGCTGATGCGCGTCAACGACGTGTTCCTCTCGTTCCCCAGCCTGATCCTGGCGCTGGGCTTCGTCGCCGCGCTCGGCCCAGGCATCCGCAACGCCATCATCGCCATTTCGCTGACCGCCTGGCCGCCGATCGCGCGCCTCGCGCGGGCGGAAACGCTGACGATCCGCAACGCCGACTACATCGCCGCCGTGCGCATCCAGGGCGCGTCCGCGTCGCGCATCATCGCGCGCCATATCGTGCCGATGTGCCTGCCCTCGGTGATCGTCCGAATCACCCTCAACATGGCCGGCATCATCCTGACCGCCGCCGGCCTCGGGTTCCTCGGGCTGGGCGCGCAGCCGCCAATGCCCGAATGGGGCGCCATGCTGTCCGCCGGACGTGGCCACCTGACCGGCGCCTGGTGGCTCTCGGCCGTGCCCGGCGCCGCCATCTTGATTACCAGCCTGGCGTTCAACCTGCTGGGCGACGGCCTTCGCGACGTGCTCGACCCCCGGTCCGAATGATGCCGCAATCTGTCACCGGAGAAACGCCGCGCCTCGTGGTGGACGACCTGCGCATCACCTTCCGCACCCCCCAGCGCGTGATCGAGGCGGTGCGCGGCGTGTCGTTCGCCGTCGGGCGGGAGAAGGTCGGCATCGTCGGCGAGTCCGGCTCGGGCAAGTCGATGACCGGTCGTGCCATCCTGCGCCTCACGCCGCCCCGTGCCGAGGTCTCGGCTAAGCGGTTGAGCTTCGGCGATACCGACCTGCTGGCCAGCACCGAGCGGCAGATGCTCAAGGTGCGCGGGCGCCGTATCGCGATGATCATGCAGGACCCCCGCCACGCGCTCGACCCAGTGATGCGCGTAGGCGAGCAGATCGCCGAAGCCATTCCCGCCGAGCGCCGGGGCCGCGCGGCGGAGGACCGCGACCGGGTACTGGCGATGCTTGAAGCGGTGCATATCCGCGATCCCCGGCACGTGTATGGCCTGTATCCGCACGAGGTTTCCGGCGGCATGGGGCAGCGTGTCATGATCGCCATGATGCTGATGCCGGAGCCGTCGCTGCTGATCGCGGACGAGCCGACATCGGCGCTCGACGTGACCGTCCGGCTGCGCGTCCTGGCGATCCTGGACGAGCTGGTGGCAGAGCGGAACCTCGGCCTCATCTTTATCAGCCACGACCTGAACCTGGTCGCATCCTTCTGCGACCGCGTGCTGATCATGTATGCCGGGCGCATCGTGGAGGAGTGCGTGGCCAGCGAGCTCGCCCGCGCCCGGCATCCCTACACCCGTGGCCTACTCGCCTCCCTCCCGCGAGCGGGCGACACGCGCGCCCGGCTGCCGGTGCTTGCACGCGATCCGGCCTGGATGACGTCTGAGCTTGGCTGACGCCATGATCGCCGTGCGCGACCTACGCGTCAGCTTCGCCGCTGCCACGGTGGTGGACGGCGTTTCGTTCCATGTCCCACCGGAGGAGATGTTCGGCCTGGTTGGCGAATCCGGGTGCGGCAAGTCGACTGTGCTGCGGGTGCTATGCGGCCTGAACCCCGCCTGGAGCGGACAGATCGTGATCGGCGGCAAGGCCATGTCTCCCGTGCGCGACCGAGCGTTCTTCAAAGACGTGCAGATGGTGTTCCAGGACCCCTACGGATCGCTGCACCCGCGCCACACCGTCAACACCGCGCTAACCGAACCGCTGGCGATCCACGGCATTGGCGGGGCTGACGGCCGGGTGGCGGCTGTGCTGGATCAGGTCGGGTTGGGCGGCGCCTTTCGCTACCGCTACCCGCACCAGCTTTCCGGCGGCCAGCGCCAACGCCTGGCGATCGCCCGCGCGCTGATCCTGGAACCCAAAGTGCTGTTGCTGGACGAGCCAACCTCGGCTCTGGACGTCTCGGTACAGGCCGAAATCCTCAACCTGCTCACTGACCTACGTCGCCAGCGTAACCTGACCTGCATCTTGGTGAGCCACGACCTCGCGGTGATCGCCCATATGTGCGATCGCATCGGCGTCATGCAGCATGGCCGTATTGTCGAGGAGCTGACGGCAGACCAGCTGAATGAGAATGCCGCCCGTCACCCGTACACCATCGAATTGTTGGCCGCGAGCAGGGGCTACGATCGCGCCTTAGGGGAGCGCTTGGCCGACGAGTGACTTGACGGGAAGGCACGGTGATGAGACAGGCCGGCGCAGGGATAGTTCTGCCCGCTGGCCACATAATCCTGGAGAAGACCTGTTCGCCGCGCCTGTTCCGGTTGGCAAATTTCCGCGAATTACCCAGCGGCGGCTACGGCCAATCCCTTACTCGATAACAACATAATCCCAACGCATTGAATATGGTAAGCGGGCGAGCTTGCCCCGGACCAATCGAAGCCAATTACTTTCGATCGGTGTCACAAACGACGATGCAAACCACCCAAGTCATCCCGCCAATCTGGCAGAACCTTAAAGCCGTGTGAATCGTCCGTCCGCGTCAGTGCACTGGTTAAGCAAGCGCGGGACCTTACATGACTAACTACTCGGAAGGACTATAACTTTGGATGGTATGACAGCAACGGCGACCAGAAGTTGGGGGCGGCGCAAGCGCCACTTCGGGGAGCTTTCCGACCCGGAAATCCTGGCACTTGCGATCAACAGCGAGGAGGAGGCGGCCCGGGCCTACACCGAGTTCGCCGAGCAGCTCCGAAACGATTATCCGGACAGCGCCCGTATGTTCACAGAGATGGCGCTCGAGGAAGTCGAGCACCGTCATCTCTTGATCGACCTGTTCAAGAAGAAGTTCGGCGAGACCATCCCGACGATCCGCGCCGATGACGTCCGTGGCATCTCGCAGGAGCGCCCGTCCGGAATGCTTAAACCGATCCGCGTCGATGCCATGCGGCAGCAAGCTCGGGTAATGGAGACCAACGCGAGCCGCTTCTACCATCAGGCTGCCAGTTGCACATCCGACGCGACCATCCGCAACCTGCTTGGTGACTTGGCGATCGCCGAGTCGGCCCACGAGAAAACGGCCGACGAGATCGACGAGGACACGCCGCCGACCGAGGGCCGGGTCAAGGAAGTCGACGACGCAAAGCGTCGCTTCGTTCTCCAGATTGTTCAGCCCGGCTTGGTTGGGCTGATGGACGGGTCCGTTTCAACGCTGGCGCCAGTCTTCGCCGCCGCCTTTGCAACACACTCCTCATGGAACGCGTTCCTTGTTGGCTTGGCCGCGTCGATCGGCGCCGGTATTTCGATGGGGTTCGCCGAGGCGCTCGCCGACGACGGCAAACTATCCGGCCGGGGCACCCCCTACCTTCGCGGCCTGGTCTGCGGACTGATGACCATCGCGGGCGGGATCGGACATACGCTCCCATACCTCATTCCAGATTTCTGGACGGCGACGATCATGGCCGGAGTTGTTGTGGTCATCGAACTGCTGACCATTGCCTGGATACAGTGGCGTTATATGGCCACACCACCCCTGGCGGCAGCGGCAAAGGTTATGCTTGGCGGTGCATTGGTCCTTGCCGCAGGCATTCTGATCGGAGTGAGCTGAATACTGAATCGAGATCCATGTCAGTGCTGAACGAGTAGAGCATCGTGGCTTAACTGACGGACGGACCATGCGTTCGCGGTTAAGGTCACCGATGGCTTCGTGGACGACTTGGTCGAATGCCGCGCTCCTGTATCCCGTTGCATGGGCCGGCAGGGTGGCATGATCTCGGGCAGGTCGTCGTTCACCGATCCTTGTCTATCGCCGAGGAAGCTTGGTTTACCTCCACGCACCTAGCTGGTCGCGAAGCACGCTGCGAAACGGCGACGCGCGTGGCGCAAGCTGCACATCGGTATGGAAGCCGACACTGGCCGCCACGCCGCCGCCGCCGCTTCACACGCGGCGATACACCTCAATCTTGCGGCAGTTCCGTATTCTACTGGCTCAGCGGCTACACCCTCGCGTTCGCCCCCGGCGTGATCCAGGAGGGCGACATGGGCAGGTCCAAGATGTTCCGGCTTACGTCCTGGATGTCGCGTAGCCCGCACAGGGCCAGCGTGGTGTCCAACTCCCGGCGGATGATGTCCAGGCTGAGCGTCACGCCTGGCCCGCCCAGCGCCCCCAACCCGTACAGAAACGCGCGGCCGATGAACACACCGCGTGCGCCCAACGCGAGCGCCTTCAGTACGTCCTGGCCGGAGCGGATGCCGCCGTCCATCAGCACTTCCATCCGGCTGCCGACCGCGTCCACGATCTCCGGCAAGGCCGCGATGCTGGAACGGGCGCCGTCCAACTGGCGGCCGCCGTGGTTGGACACGATCAGCGTATCCACCCCCGCCCGCTCCGCCTTCACCGCGTCCTCCGGGTCCAGGATGCCCTTGAGGATCAGCTTGCCGCCCCAGCGGTCCTGGATGCGCCGGACGTCATCCCAGTCCAATTTCGGGTCAAACTGGTTGGCCGTCCATGAGGAGAGCGAGCTCATGTCGGCCACACCCTCGACGTGCCCCTGAATGTTGCCGAAATGCCGGTGCTTCGTGTGCAGCATCTCCCAGCACCAGCGCGGCTTGGTCGCGAGGTTGATAAGGGTCGCCAGCGTCGGCTTGGGCGGGGTGCTGAGCCCGTTCCTGATGTCCTTGTGCCGCTGACCCAGGATCTGCAGGTCGAGCGTCAGCACCAGGGCCGAGCACGCGGCCGCCTTGGCCCGATCGATCAGCTTGTTCGCGAACACCCGGTCGCGCATGTCGTACAGCTGGCACCAGAACGGCGACTGGATGTCCGCAGCCACGTCCTCGATGGAGCAGATGCTCATGGTGGACAGGGTGAACGGCACGTTCGCCTTTTTTGCGGCCCGCGCCGCCAGGATTTCGCCGTCCGCGTGCTGCATGCCCGTCAGCCCGGTCGGCGCCAGGGCGACCGGCATATCCACTGGTTGCCCGGCCATGGTGCTGGCGAGCGTGCGGTTCGTCATGTCCACCGCCACGCGCTGCCGTAGTTTGATGGACGCGAAATCGTCCGTGTTGGCCCGGTACGTGCCTTCCGTCCAGGACCCGGAATCGGCGTAGTCGTAGAACATCCGCGGTACCCGCCGCTTAGCCAGCCGGCGCAGATCCTCGACGTTGGTGATGGCTCTGGGCATAGCGGTTTCTATCCGTTCGTTTTCATCATCTTAGCGGCTTTGCCGTGTCCAGTCGACGCCTTGAAGATACCGCGCAGCCGCATCGGCGCTCTCCGGGCATTTATACAGAATGATGCCCACCCCATCACGAATACCGCCGAGGTGTTCGTGGTGAACGGCGTTTCGGTGCTGCTGACGATCATCAGCCGAGGGCAGCCTCGTTCCTGCTGTGCCTCAAGCGATCAGCGACAGTCTAAAGGCCGGGGTCACCAGTAATACGTCATCCAAGCTAAAAAGCGCGATCCTTGAACATGGCTAGACCATGTCGCCCCGCCTCAGCGCACGGGCGTCATCGGGCTCCAGTAATTCCCCTGCCGCTGATAGTAAGTGCCGTCCTGGCCCTGGTAGTAGGTTTGGCCGCCCGAGTTGAATGGACCTTGTTGCTGCGCTGCATAGGGCAGTTCGACCGAGCGCCCGGAACTCGGGTCATTATACATCTCGGTTCCGCGTATCGCGCCGCGGTCATACTTCTCCACAGCGGCGGTTTCCCTGTCGCTTCGATCCTTCCAAGCATGATTGGCGCTATCGTAAGCCCCGGCAATTGTCTCGTGCGCCTTTTTCTGGCCTTCGTAGGCACCAATCTGCGCGCGCCTGCCGCCTTCGATGTTGGTGCCGTTCGCCGTCATCATTCCCCAATAGGCGAATTGGTTGAACGTCATGTGCCCGCCAGACTGCAAGTGCGACTGGTAGTTCGTCCTTAGCCAATCCTGGTTAGTTCGGAGATAGTAATCGAACAGTTGGTTTTGCGACTGTTGCAGTCGGTTCATATTGCTTTGGTTGATTCGCCCCATGCAGGCATCGAAGTCCGGGCGGCCGACGCAATTCTGGGCGAGCGCCGTCCCACTCAGCAGGCTCAACAATCCGGCGACGGCGGCAGCGGCGGCGATCGACAGGCGGCATGTGGACATGGTCGTGTTCTCCTTAAACTTTAAACAGGGCCGATCACTGGGTTTGGAAGCCTGGCCCTTTGGGGCGTGGCCGCGCGCCACCATCCTGTCCCGCCATGACCAACTCGCCGTGCGATGCCTGCCAAGCCGCGAGGCCGCCGCGATACCAGAGCACGGTCTTGAACCCCAGCCGCAGCGCGCGCAGGGAGGCGTTGTACGACTCCCAGCATTGCGGACCGGCACAGAAAAACACGATCGGGCGGTCCGGGTTCATCTCGGTCGCCCGCGCCAGCACGTCCCACAGCTTTGCCTGGATCTCGTCGTCGTAGCTGCCCGCCATGCCGGCGCCTGGAATCAGGATCGCTCCGGGGATGGTCGGGTGTTGACTGGTTAGCACGTCGACCATCACGATTGAGGTGCCCAGCGCTTGGCGGATTTCGGTGGTGGTGATGACATGCGCGCCGGGGATGCTGATCGGCGTGCGGGAACCGACGTCCTCCTGCATCTCATCCTGCGGAGGAACGCCGAAATCGGTCAGTTCGTCTGCGAAGTTCTGTCGCGACGGTTGGCTGGATTGCGGGGGGCGGGCTCGTTGTCCGCCGAAGCCCAATCCGGAGGGCGGCCCAGGCTGAAAACCCTGCGCGAGCCCATCGTGTATCTGGCCAAAACACAGCAACGCGGCACAGCAAGCAGCAAGGCAATGATGCATTGTGGGCTCCCGTATGGCGACGAGGCGAGTTGGTAGTGCCACGTTAACAGTTGGTAATGTCCATCCTCAAACATCCGTTCATTCATTTCGCCGTGAACGCCATGCCCGCTTGTAATAAATGCCCACGACGCACGCCGCGTTAGAGATCGAGCCGCGAGCTTGAACCTCTTGGAGTGGTTCAAGCCGTGCCGAAGCCAGCGCGTGCGCCGGAGTTCAAGGATAACGTCAGCGCAACAATTGCTATATGCGAATGGTCGCCGACAGGCGCTGCTCCGGGGGGTCGTTTCGGTTGATATTGATTATTCCACGCCCACCCGCCAAGCTGGCGCAGAAGTGCGGTCTAAGAACCGCGCGCATAACGGGAGACCAGTTCATGAGGCAGAATTTTTTCGCAGGAGCCGTGGTAGTCGCGGCCTTGTTTGGCTCGGCCGCGATGCCGGCCCAGGCGCAGACGCCGACCATCCCGATCATCGTCAAGGACACGACCAGCTTCTACTGGCAAATCGTGCTGGCCGGGGCGCGCCAGGCCGGCCGCGACCTGCACATCAACGTGCCCGAACTGGGCGCACAGTCAGAGGCTGATATCGCCGGGCAGATCTCGATTCTGGAGAATGCCGTCGCCGGCAAACCCGCCGCCGTGGTGATCTCGCCGACGCAGTTCGCCGCCCTCGGCAAGCCGATCGACCAGGCGGCCAAGCAGGTCAAGATCGTCGGTATCGACAGCGGCGCCGACAGCAAGGCATTCACCTCGTTCCTGACCACTGACAACGTCCAGGGCGGCCGGGCCGGTGCCGATGCGCTCGCGGCCGGCATCATGGCCAAGAACGGCGGCAAAGCGGAGGGCCAGGTGGCGCTCATCACATCGCTCGCTGGCGTCGGTTCGCTCGATCAGCGCGCCAAGGGGTTCAAGGAGCAGCTGGCGGCCAAATACCCGGGCCTGAAACTCACCGCCGACAAGGTGGCCGATGGCCAGGCTACCACTGGTCTTAACATCATGACGGACCTCATCACCGCGAACCCCGACCTCAAAGGCGTGTTCGCCTCCAACCTCATCATGGCCCAGGGCGCCGGCCAGGCGATCGCTGAGAACAAGATGCAGGGCAAGATCGCTTTGATCGGTTTCGATAACGACGAAAAGCTCGTCAAAATGCTCGGCGATGGGGTGATCTACGCGCTCATCGTGCAGGACCCGTATCGTATGGGCTACGACGGCGTGAAGACGGCGCTGATGGCGAGCAAGGGCGAGGCGGTCCCGGCCTTCGTGGACACCGGGGTGAACACCATCACCAAGGCCAACATGAGCACGCCGGCGAGCCAAGCTCTGCTGAACCCAAAGGTGAAGTAAGCTGACCACCTCGACGCTGTTTTCTCGCACGCTTTGGAAAGCGGCGTCGGGGCGGGGCTTCAAGCCGCGCAACCAGTTCACATTCCCTTCCCCTGTTAGCCAGGGGGCAGGGAAGTGAGGGTGCATGAAGCCAGGGACGTGGCCAGTACGCGGGATGCCGCGCCATTGCTGGAACTGCGCGGGCTCGACAAGCGGTTCACGGGGACGCACGCGCTCAAGCATGTGAACCTCGCCTTCGAGCGGGGCGAGATCCACGCCATCGTAGGCGAGAACGGTGCCGGGAAATCCACCCTCATCAAGCTGCTGACCGGCGTCCACCTGAAATCCGGCGGTGAGATGCTATGGGAGGGCCGCTCGGTCGAGCTTTCCGGCCCCCAGGATGCGCTCGCACTGGGCATCAACGCCGTCCACCAGGAGGTGGTGCTGTGCCCGCATCTCACGGTCGCGGCCAACCTGTTCCTGGGTCACGAGCATCTGCGTTTCGGCCTGCTCGAGCACCGGCGCATGCTGGCCGAGGCACGGCGCGTGCTCGCCGACCTCGGCTTCTCCGTCCCGGCTGACGTGCTGCTGTCGAGCCTTACCATCGGCCAGCAGCAACTGGTCGCGACGGCCCGGGCTGCAATGCGCGGGGTGCGCTTCCTGATCTTCGATGAGCCCACGGGATACCTCACCCGACAGGAAGCGACCCAACTTTTCGCATTGATTCGACGGTTGCGGGATCAGCACGTCACCATCGTTTATATCAGCCACCGACTCGAAGAAGTTTTCGAGCTGGCCGACCGGGTGACCATCCTGCGCGACGGTGCGCTGATCTCGACCGAGCGTGTGGCCGAGACCACGGAAGCCAAGCTGATCCACGGCATGATCGCGCGCTCGATCGAGCAGATCTACCACAAGGAAACCATCCCGTTCGGTCCTGAGCTGATCGCGACCAAAGGCTTCAGCGGCGAGGGATTTCACGACATTTCGCTCCGCGTGCGTCGCGGCGAGATCGTCGGTCTCTATGGGCTGATCGGCGCCGGACGAAGCGAGTTCGTCACGACCCTCTATGGCCGTCACAAGCGAAGCGCGGGCAGCGTCTTCTGGGAAGGGCGCCAACTTGAAATCCGGAGCGAACGGCAGGCGATCGCACTCGGCATCG
>JANXXW010000075.1 GCA_025350425.1 Rhodospirillales bacterium | reverse complement strand
CTGGGATCGTGCAGGCGGACAGCCCGATGCCGATGCTGCGGGTAGCGTCGATGGCTGCCTGGGCCGAGGAGATCACCTGATCGAGGTCGGCGCCCTCGGCCGCGCGGGCGGCACCCGCCTTCCACATGAAGATTTCCCCCGCCACCCCGCGACGGCGGTCGCGCTCGTGCGGGCCAGCCGACGCCACGTCATCGTTGGCGACCACAGTGCGGACATCGACGCCGTCGTTGGCGCTGAGCTTGACGGCCATCTTTACGTTCATGTTGTCGCCGGCATAGTTGCCGTAGAGGCAAGCCACACCGCGACCGCCATTGGCTGACCTGAACGCGCCGTGGAAGCTCCTGGCGGTAGGCGAGGCGAAGACCTCGCCGATGGCGACGGCGTCGAGCAGGCCTGGCCCAACATAACCGAGAAATGCGGGCTCGTGGCCGGACCCGCCGCCCGTGACCACGCCGACGCGGCCGGATGGGGCCGCTCCAGCCCGGCGTAGCACGCGTGGGTTATCTGTTGGCGCCAGCAGATCGGGATGCGCGGCGATATAGCCCCTCAGCGCGTCCTCGACGACCTGATCCGGGTCATTGATGATCCGCCTCATGTTTGCGCTCTCGCATGATCCGCAGGCCAAACCATTAGACGTATCGGTCGGTGCATTCGCACGCGTCTCCCGGACTTGCCACCTGCTCACCCCGGCGGCCTTGAAGAGATATCGCATCAGCCTGCACAATCGTCAACGTCATGAACGCTTGTGCAGGTAAAATTTAGTGGATCTGAAGGGGTTCCCGCTAGAAGCCGTTGCGGTGGAAATAGTTTTCAATAATACTAAGTCTAGGCATCCCGGTTGAACAAGTAGCCTATGAACGTTTGTGCACAATACAAATCGGGTCCAGGAGGGTTAGATGGCGATCGCGATTGGTTGCGATGAGGCGGGCTTCGAGCTCAAGGAGGTGCTCAAACGGGCCCTGCTCGATGGCGGCCATGAAGTAGAGGATTTCGGCACCCACGATACCAACCCGGTGCTCTACCCCGACATCGCGTTGGCCGCCGTGACCTCCATCGTGGAGGGCCGCAACGACCGGGGCGTCCTGATTTGCGGCACCGGGATCGGCATGGCGATAACCGCCAACAAGGTACGCGGCATTCGCGCGGCGCAATGCCACGACACCTATTCCGCCGAGCGTGCGCGCAAGAGCAATAACGCACAGGTCATCACCATGGGTGCGCGGGTCATCGGGCAGGAGTTGGCCAAGTCGATCCTGCATGCCTGGCTAGCATCTGAGTTCGAGCCGAGCCGCTCGGGGCCGAAAGTCGCGCGCATTGACGAGATTGACGCTGATACGCGACGCTAGCCGATGAACCGAAAGGCTGCGTGCCAGACAGCGCAGGAGACCCGGCGCAACGGAGACTGGAACGAGATATCGGCCGAGACGGTCATCGAGATTGCGACCGCCTACTATTACGACGATGTGACACAAGAGGAACTGGCCAAACGCTTCGGCGTGTCTCGCGTGCGGGTAAGCCGTCTGCTCAAGCGCGCACGCGCTGATGGCGTAGTTGAGATCAGGGTCAATCAGCAGCCCGGGCCCAGCGCCGACTTGGAGCGCGAGTTTATCCAGCGGTTCAACATTGATCGGCTGCTCGTCTCTGTCGACCAAAGCGACGTCGATGCCCAACGAATGGCAGTGGCCGGCCTAGTCGCCAATTACTTGGTCAAGATTCTCACCGATGGCATGATCGTTGCGACCGGAATGGGACGCAACGTGGCTGCCGTCGCCACAGGAGCGTTGTCGCCGGTACGCCGTGCCGTCACATTCGTTTCGGCCATTGGCGGTTCGGCGCGAGCCGGTGAGACCATGAACCCTGACCATATCGGCCGTCGCCTCTCCGTGCGCTTCGGCGGCGACAGTGAAACCCTATACGCCCCGGCGCTAGTGGCAAACATGGGGCTACGGGACGAACTTTATCAGAACGAAACGGTCAAGCTGGTGCTCGACCGAGCGCGCCGGGCTGACATCGCGCTGATCGGCATTGGCGACCTCAGCGAAGATAGCAACATGGTCCGTATGGGCTGGTTCACGCCGGAGGAAGTTGCCGAGGCACGACTCTCGGGCACGATCGGCGACATCATGGGCTACGACTTCATCGACATCCACGGCCGGCCATCGACGACGGGCATGCAAGGGCGAGTGATCGGCCTCACGACGCGCGACCTGCTGCGCATCCCCGACGTGATTGCGATAGCGAGTGAAAACACGAAGGCGGCTGCTATTGTTGGCGCACTGCGAACGGGCGCTATAAATACTTTAGCCACAAGCTCGACGAACGCACACACAGTCCTTCGCCTCGATGAAGCAACCAAGAGCCGTACATCCCCCGCGATCTCCTAACATTTATACTTCACTGGTTGATCGGTCACGTCACGCAGGAGCGCTCCAGACGAACGGCTTTGGCTGTCCATCAGCGTTGGATATTTTCCACCCAATTGGAGTGCGCCCCTGGCGGTAGACAGCAGCAAGCTTGGTCATTTCTGTGCCCCAGCCGTAAGCCCCACGACCAAGTATTTTTCTAGCCACAGGAAGACGATGATGACCGGCACTGCAACGATCACGGACGCCGCCATGATCTCGTTCCAGGCCACGATGTATTCACACTTGATCGAAGCGATCCCGATCGTCACGGTCCAATTGTCGGGCTCGCTGAAAAGCAGCGTGCGGCTAACACCAGAACTTGCCTGGCGTGCCTCGCGGGGCTTCCCCGACGCGGCGCAGATCTGATTCGATGGCCCGGCCCTGAGGAGGTCCGCCATGCCGATCCCGCTGACAGTCCACTACGACGCTGCACGCCTGCGTGCGGCGGCGCGTGGCAGCAAGGATGCCAATCAAACCCGCCGGCTTCTCGCCCTGGCTGCGATCTACGACGGCGCGACGCGCACGCAAGCCGCGGCTATCGGCGGCGTCACGGTCCAGATCGTGCGCGATTGGGTGGTCAAGTTGAACGCGCACGGGCCTGCGGGCCTGATTGACCGCAGAGGTGGAGGCACGCCGCCCATCCTGACGGACGAACACCGCCGGGCCTTGGCCGTGGCGATCGAGGACGGAC
>JANXXW010000135.1 GCA_025350425.1 Rhodospirillales bacterium | reverse complement strand
CTGAACCCGGCGAACGGGTCGATCTCGTACAACACGTCGCCTCGCTTGACCGGCTGGTTGTCGACGACATGCAGATGGAGCACCCGGCCTGACACCTCCGGCGCGAGATTGACCACGTAAACCTGCACCTGCCCGTCCCGCGTCCAGGGCGCGACCATGTAGAAGTTCCAAATCGCGACGCCCGCGATCGCAGCGACCGCCAGTATTAGGAGCGTGGTTCCGACGCGGATCGAGGCGCGAGCGCGGGCAAAGACATTAGCAGCTGGCATCGTGACATCTGTTTGGCGGGGTGAAGCGGGCTTTGGTTATAGCAGCACCACGATCAGACCGAGAACGCAGACGAATATGCCGGCCTCCGCCAAAGGAGGGTTCCACGTCCAGCGCCAGAATCGCGAGCGCGCCAGCAGAAAGTGCAGCGGCGTGTGGACCACGATCGCGGCAGCGATGTAGGCCAACAAGGGGGGCAGGTAGACGCCGAACAAATTGACCTCTCGCCACATCGATCAGCCTTCCACCAAGCCGTAGTGCCGCAGGGCACGGTGATTTTCGCGCATCAGGTCGGCGGCCTCGTGCAGTCCGGAAATCGCGCGGAGGGTCGAGGCATCCCGCGCGCCGCTGGCCAGCAAGCCCTGGGCTAGGGCGGCGAAGGCGACCGGATCAGCGGGTGGCAACGTCTCGCCACGGGCTATGAAGCCGTTCTGCGCCCGCTGTAGGGCCACCTCGAGTTCAGTGAATCGATACAGCCGGCGTAGCACGGCGAGGCGCGCCGGCGTGGGCTTTCCCAGCCATACCTGCGCCTGGGCAAGCCGGTCGAACCGGAGTGTCCGGATCGCTTGCTCCGATACCGGGCCCTGCCCACCTCGCATCGTTCGACGAAGATCATGCGCCATCTCATACCAAACCCGCGACAGCCGCCGTTCCCGGGAGACTGGCAGGATCAACCTGAAGGCGAGCAACATGAACGCGATCGCGACAAACTGGATCAGGACGGTGTTCATGAACGCTGAAAGGTCGAAACTTTCGGTGTTCGACGGCGACAGCAGCAGCGTGAGATAGAGCAGCAATCCCGGCCCGAAAGGTGATAGGCGGTTGTGCCGTTGCATCAAAGCGAACACGAAGGTGAACAGTCCGACCGCGAGCGCAAACGGCACGAATCCCGACGCCTGCGGCAACAGCACGAAGCCGACCAGCCCGGCCGCGATCGCCGCTGGGACCAGGCTCACTCCCATGCGGGTTCCGGCGATAAAGGGGTTGGGCTGCATCCCGAGCAGCGCCGTGAAGGCGGCCATCTGGATCAGCAGCAGGGTCGCGCCCGGCCAGCCGGCAAAGACACAGAAGATACACGCTAATCCAACCGCGATCATGGTGCGCGTCGCGTTCAACGCGGCGCCGAGCAGGTCGTGATGCTGTCGCAGGACCAGGATCGTGGTGGGTGCCCGGTGATCGCGCAACGCCTCCAGGCCGTCGCGGGCGATGGAACTCTGACAGTCGAACTCGGCGATGCGCTCCGCCTTGCACAGGTTCATCGCGGCGTCAGCGGAGGATGAGCCGTGTCGTCCAGCGTTCCAGATGCCGGCACAGGTCGTGATCATGCCCAGTATGCCAGAGATGGCGGCGGCGGCGGCTTCAGCCCGACGCCGCCCCTGGGGCAGCTCGACCGTCGCGTAGGTCGCGGCGGTACGCAGTGAAAGGGTTGCGGCGCCGGCCTGCACAAGGAGGATCTCGTTGGGGCGTGCGTCTTCCGAGACGGCCTGTCGCCCCAGCTCCTCCGCCTCGGACAGCCGTTTTCCCAGATCGGCCAGCAACCCGTTAAAGGCGGTCGGGGCGGACAGGACTGTGTTGACCAGCGCGACAGATATGATGCCGATCAGGATGGCCGCGACCCGGTTCAGGGTGGCCAGGAACACGGCGTCAGGGGCATCGATACTGCCGACTGCGATGATGCCGACCGTGTAGCCGCAAAGCACGGCTCCGTATGCGCGGAAGTCCCGTAAGAGGCTGCCCACGAACGTGCAGGCACCCAGCCAGAGTGTGAAGCAACACAAAACCATGGTGCGGTTCTGGGGGAACGCGCCGACGATCGCGATGGCTACCAATCCGCCGAGGATGGTGCCAGCCGCGCGCCAGATGGCCTTGGACATGGCCATGCCCGGAGAAGGCTGCGCGACGATGGCCACGCACACACCGGCGCTGGCAGCCGTATCCAACTGGATGGCAAACGAGACCCAGTAAGCAAGCAGCAATGCCAACGTCGTGCGCAGGGCAAAGGGGATGCCATCCGACATGAAGCCCGGCAACGGCAGGGCCACGAAGGAGGCATCGACGGTTGTTTCGGACATAGGCGGATAGCTAACACGGCTCGCCGCCACGAGTTCAGTGCCGCTGGCCTTACCCGATGCGCAGCAGCGAGAGTATCGCGGCGTCCAGGTCGAATGGGACCCGCTAACCCGCGTCGCGCGACAGCGAGGCCCGTGCGTCCAGAAATTCGCCTACCGCGGCCACGAAGGCATCGCATTCCGTGTTTCCGATCTCCAGGCTTAGCGCCAGCATTCCACGGCGGGCCAAGTAAAAACCACGATCGAGCATGTCGAGAAAGAATAGTTCTCGCAGGCCGGCGTCGCCATGCGCGGCGTCGGTGGGATCGTGAATTTCGCCGCGCGTGAAATGGGCAGTCATCAGGCTGCCGAGCCCGGTCCATTGCATCTTCGCGTCGTGGGCGCGCGCGTCGGCGTTGAGCCGGGCCCGTAGCGCCTCGCCGCGCTCGAACAGTGCCGCCGCCGCATCGGGCGTGAATAGCCGCGTCATGGCGGCATGCCCTGCCGCCATGGTGAGCACGTTGTTGTTGAAGGTTCCGGCATGGGGCACTGCGTCCGGACGGCGCGGATCATACATCTCCATGATGTCGCGCCGGCCGCCAAACGCGCCGAAGCTCATGCCGCCGCCGATGTACTTGCCCATCGTCGTCATGTCCGGAGTGATCCCGAGCCGCGCCTGCTGGCCGCCCGAGGAGGTCCGGCTGGTCATCACTTCGTCGAAGA
>JANXXW010000071.1 GCA_025350425.1 Rhodospirillales bacterium | reverse complement strand
GCACAACACCTCCACCAAAGTCATCGAGGGCAGCCGCGCACTCGCCGGAATCGGCTGCCACACTCTCGCGCTGTGGATGGATCGCTCGACAGACACGTTCAGCCAGATGGGCGGCGAGGGTATCCAGTGGCTGGGCCAAGCACCGTTCACGGAGGAAAAACACGTCTTCGCCAATATTGGTGATGGGACGTATTTCCATTCCGGGCTGATGGCGATCCGCGCGGCCGTCGCCGGAAAGGTCAACATCACCTACAAGTTGCTGTTCAACGACGCGGTCGCGATGACCGGCGGGCAGCATGTCGATGGCGAACTGACCGTGCCGGAGATCACCCGGCAACTGGCCGCCGAAGGCGTGGTCCGCATCGCCGTGGTGACGGACGAGCCCGAGAAGCACGCCGAAGTCACCGATTTTGCGCCCGGCGTGACGGTTCATCATCGCTCGACGATGCAGGAGATCGAGCGTCAGTTCCGCGAAACCGAAGGTGCCACGGTGATCGTCTACGACCAGACCTGCGCCTCGGAAAAGCGCCGCCGCCGCAAGCGCGGAACGTTGGTCGATCCACAGAAGCGCGTGTTCATCAATGCGGCGGTCTGCGAGGCGTGCGGCGATTGCTCGCAGACCTCGAACTGCGTCTCGGTGGCACCGCTCGAAACCGATTTCGGCACCAAGCGGCAGATCGACCAGTCCAGTTGCAACAAGGACTACACCTGCGTTGACGGGTTTTGCCCGAGCTTCGTCACGGTTCATGGCGGGAGCACGCGCAAGCGGGCAGGGACCGCCTCCGAGGCGGATGGGTTGCCCGAGCCGGTGCTGCCGGACTTGGCCCAACCCTGGAACATCCTGGTCACTGGCGTAGGCGGCACCGGCATCGTCACGATCGGCGCGCTGCTCGGCATGGCCGCGCACACCGAAGGCAAGTTCGTGAGCGTGCTCGATCAAATGGGCATGGCGCAGAAGGGTGGCAGCGTGTTCAGCCACATCCGGCTCGCGTCCGACGAGGCCCAGCTCAGCGGCCTGCGTATAGGGCAGGGCGAGGCGGATCTGCTGTTCGGCGGCGACCTGGTGGTGGCAGCTGCGCGCGACAGCCTCGCGACGTTGCGGCTCGACCACACCCGCGTCGTGCTGAACACGCACGAGACGCCGACCGCGGATTTCGTCCACGATACCAGCACGCGCCTGCCAGCCGCCCGGCTGCGGCGGGGGGTCACACAGGCCGTGGGTGCCGAGAACGTTGATCTTGTCGATGCCTCCGCGCTCGCGACGGCGCTGCTGGGCGACGCGATCGGCTCCAACATGCTGCTGATGGGTTTCGCCTGGCAAAAAGGTTTGCTGCCGCTGCGTCTCGACAGCCTTATGCGCGCCATCGAGTTGAACGGCACGGCGGTGGAAGCCAACAAGGCCGCGTTCACCTGGGGCCGCCAAGCAGCACATGATCTGCCGCGCACAATGGCGGCGGCCGGTCTGGTCGCTGCCGTACCGGTGCCCAAGACGCTGGACGACATGATCGAGCTTCGTGCCATGCATCTGACCGCCTACCAGAACCGGCGCCTCGCCAAGCGCTACCGCGCGCTGGTCGAACGGGTGCGGGACGCCGAGGAGCGCATGTTCTCGGGCTCGACGGCACTGACCGAAGCTGTCGCCCGGGGATATGACCGCGTGCTTGCCTACAAGGACGAGTACGAGGTGGCACGGCTGTACCGCGAGCCCGCGTTCCGCGCAGCACTCGACGCGCAGTTCACCGGCGTCAAGAAGCTTGAATTCCATCTGGCGCCGCCGGTCATGGCCAAGCGAGACCCACATACCGGACAGCTCTGCAAGCGCGCCTTCGGTCCATGGATCATGACCGCCTTCGCGCTGTTGGCACCGATGAAAGTCCTGCGTGGCACAGCGCTCGACCTGTTCGGGCGGTCCGAGGAGCGGTTGGCCGAGCGCGCGTTGATCGGGCAATACGAGGCCGACATGGCGGAGGTGCTGGCCACCCTCTCGGCCCAATGCCTTGTCACCGCCGTGACACTCGCGGATTTGCCGGACCGCATCCGTGGCTTCGGCCACGTGAAGGAGCGCAACATGCGTTTGGCCAACGAGGAGCGCCTTCGGCTGCTGGAAGCGCTGCGCCGGCCGGCCATGAAGCTGGCGGCAGACTAAGGATGAGTTGCCGGCGCCATTGCCGATGTTGAACGCGTACGGCGTCCACCAGGGCGTGCTGCGAAAGCTCCAATGTTCGGGAGACAACCTTGCCTTGATCGACGCGTCGTGGATCGACCTCGTCGATCCCACACGCGAGGAGGAATTGGCGGTCGAGGCGATGCTGGGCCTGGACATACCCTCACGCGAGGAGATGCGTTCGATTGAGGCCAGCAGCGCCGCCTACCATGCGAACGGCGCCTCGGTGATGAACGCCCGGGTGGTGGGTAGAACCGCCACCGCCGCGCTGCAGTTGGTCGATGTCACCTTCATCATGAAGGACAACGTGCTGACGACGCTGCGCTACGGTGATCCGCTGCCGTTCCGGACCTTCGTGGCGCGGGCCGAGAAGACGGCGGATAAGATCGTGTCGGGCGAGGCGGTCATGGTGGGCTTGCTGGAAGCCATCGTCGATCGTGCGGCTGAAATCCATGCCACGGTCGGCGACGAGCTTGAGGCGCTGTCCAGCGACATCTTCCTGAACGATGGATCGGCGACCAGTTCCGGCAACCGCGCCGATCTTCGGCCCGTGCTCCAGAAGATCGGCCGCAACGGCGATCTCGCGTCACGCGTCCGCGAAAGCCTGCACACCATCAGCCGGGTTGTGCCATTTCTGGCGGCGGATGGACTCGGGCACGCGGCTGGAGACCTGCCGGCGAGACTGGCGACCGTTTCCCGCGATATCGTGGCCTTGCTGGACCATAACGGGCACCTTGCCTCCAAAGCGACATTCCTGCTAGACGCAACCCTCGGTTTCATCAACATCCAGCAAAACAACATCATAAATATACTGTCTGTGGCCTCGGTAATCTTCCTGCCGCCCACCCTGATCGCCAGCCTTTACGGCATGAACTTCAAAAATATTCCCGAATTAAGCTGGGCATACGGGTATCCCTACGCGCTGGCACTCATGGCTGCGACGGCGATCCTGCCTTATTGGTTCTTCAAGCGGCGCGGCTGGCTTTAGCAAGTCACAACATCCCGAGCCGGCTGAAGAGGTCGATCAGCACCAGATTCACGTTGAACTTGAAATCGTTGGTGTCCCGCACCGCCGCGAATGCTCGCTCGATCGGCCAAAGCTCGAACGCCTCCACCTCGCCGTCGCCCGAACGGGGCACGAAGTCGGCTGGAAGGTCGAGGTCGAAGCAATGCAGCCAGTCGCGACGCAGCCCCTCGTCACGTTCCATGGCGTAGTTCACCCGGCCGGTCTCGACGGCCTGTTCGGCCAAAGCCGCTGGGAGGCAGGCCTCCTCCTCGGCCTCTTTGACCAGCGTGTCAGAAATACCCATGCCGGCGCACACACCTCCTGCGACGATGTGATCGAGCTTTCCCGGATCGAGCAGCTTGTTCTTAGCCCTGCGCCCGATCCAGACGTGCAGGCCATCTTCGCGGTGCACCAAGCCGTTCACATGAACCCCGATGGTCGAAATGCCGAAGCTCGGCAACATGCCCCGGTCGATGCGGGTGAGCGCGGGACCCTCTGGCTCGGCACGAACGTCGAACTCCTCGCCGCGTCGGCGGCCGAAGCCACGCTCGACCAGGGAGAGTGCCATGGCGGGAAAGTCGGACGCGCGATCTGCTGCCAGGACGATCTCACCACCCCGATGGGTCACGGACGTGAAATCACCCAGTGCCAGGGCGAGCGGAGGTTTGACCCAGCCCACGTGCTCCGAACCGATCAGGAACGGCAGGCGCTCCCCCGGCAAGACAGCATTGTTGCATGCGGCGATGTGGCGGGCGAAACGTGGGTCCATCGAAAACACCTAATGGTGACAGGCAGCCCCGCCAAGCGGGCGGCTACTAAACACAGCTACCACATGCCACATGGACGCGTATGAGAACCGCCGCCTCTGGCCCCACGGCCGTCATACCAGATACGGAACGATCCGGATTTCAGACAATTCTATCGTTGCTGCCGTTTTTATGGCCCAAGAACGAGCCGGCCGCGCGCGTGCGGGTAGCGACGGCGGTTCTGTTCATGATCCTCGCCAAGGTGGCGACCGTCTATGTGCCGCTGGTCTACAGCCACGCGGTCGATGCTTTGGCGCCCAAGGACCCAGCCGCCGGCATGGTCGTGGTCCCGGTATTCCTGATCATCGGTTATGGCCTGCTGCGGGTCGCCTCGGCCGGCTTCGGAGAGCTGCGGGACGCTGTGTTCTCGGCAGTCCAGCAGCGCACGGTCCGTAAAGTCGGCGTCCGCACTTTCAAGCATATCCATCGCCTCTCGCTCCGCTTCCACCTCGACCGCCGGACCGGTGGCCTGTCTCGGGCCATGGAACGCGGCACGGCGGGGATCGAGACGGTGCTGCGGCTCGCTGTGTTCAACATCCTGCCGACTTTGCTGGAGGTGATTCTCGTCACCGTCATTCTGTGGCGGTTGTTCGACTGGCGGTATGCGGCGCTCACCCTGGGCGCCGTGGTGCTCTACCTCACCTTCACGTTCAGCTTCACCGGCTGGCGGGTGAAGTTCCGCCGCATCATGAACGACATGGATACCGAGGCGCAAAGCCGGGCCGTGGACAGCCTTCTCAACTACGAGACAGTCAAGTATTTCGGCAACGAGGCACATGAGAGCCGGCGCTTCGACGATGCTTTGGCGCGCTACGAAAAGGCCGCGGTCAAAAGTCAGATAACGCTGAACATGCTCAACTTCGGGCAAGCCGCGATCATCGCGGCCGGCCTTGCCCTTATCATGTTGATGGCGGCGGACGGCGTGCGTGCGGGCACCATGACCGTGGGCAAGTTCGTACTGGTGAACACCTACCTGATGCAGTTGTATCAGCCACTTAACTTTCTCGGTTTCGTTTATCGCGAGATCAAGCAGGGTATGGTTGATATGGAGCAGCTGTTCCGCCTGTTGGGCCAGCACGAGGAAGTGGCGGACAAGCCCGACGCGCTTATGCTGCCGGCGCATCTATCGGAGCGGCCCGCCGGAGAGGTGGTGTTCGACAATGTCCATTTCGGCTACGGACCAGATCGCGAGATCCTGAAGGGCGTCAGCTTCCGGGTGCCCGCTGGAAAGTCTCTTGCCATCGTCGGGCCGACCGGGGCGGGCAAATCGACCATCAACCGCCTGTTGTTCCGCTTCTATGACGTGACTGGCGGCCGCATCCTGATCGACGGCCACGACCTCCGCGATATCACCCAGGACAGCCTGCGTGCCACGATCGGCGTGGTGCCGCAGGACACGGTGCTGTTCAACGACACGATCCGTTACAACATCGCCTATGGGCGCCCCGGCGCCACTCAGGACCAGATCGAGCACGCCGCCCGGTTGGCGCAGGTGCATGACTTCGTGCTTCGGCTGCCGGAAGGTTACGCGACCAAGGTTGGCGAGCGTGGCCTCAAATTGTCAGGCGGCGAGAAGCAACGGGTGGCTATCGCGCGCACGATCTTGAAGGACCCGCGCATTTTGGTGTTGGACGAGGCCACCAGCGCGCTCGACACGCGGACCGAGCAGGAAATTCAGATTGCGTTGCGAACCGTCGCCCGTCATCGGACTTCGCTCACCATCGCCCATCGCCTCTCGACCGTCATCGACGCCGACGAGATTCTGGTGCTCGATCATGGCCTCGTGGCGGAACGTGGGCGGCACGCGGATCTGTTGGCCCGTAACGGGGTCTATGCGCGCATGTGGGCGCTGCAGGCCGAGCAACCAGAAGCCGCGGCGGCCTAGTGGGCGGGGCGTTCGTCCGGCGCGTCACGCCGTAACTCGCCGGAGCGGACACTCTGCAGGGCGTTGCTCAAGATACCCTCGATCGAGGCATCGTCGACGCTGCGGGCCAGCAGTCCGAGGGAGCCACCGAGAAGCGCCGAGGCAATCGCGATCGAGCTGATATTCTGGCTGATCATGTATTCGATTGCCTTGTCCACGACGGCACCGGCGTGGCTGAGGTCGGCGGGTGCTCCAGAAGCGTCGTCCATGCTGCGTTCCTTTGTTGAGAATTTCATATAGGTCATTCATCCCGGCGGGTAAGACGCAGCAAGAGCGGAGGCGCGGCTTCGGCTTCGCGCGCCATCAGGACCGATATGCCAAGCCCGGAATCGTGGGCGATCAATGCGGTCAGGGCGCATTGTAAGCCGCTGGTTTCGGTGTCGTCTCCTTGCGCCAGATGCGCCCAGGCTGCTGCCGGGCCGGTGAGGCAGGTGGGAAACCCCGGAGTCCAGGCGGCATTTGGGCCGCAAATAGAGACCAGTAGCTCCCGCGACGCGTCACCGCGCAACGCAAGCACGCCGCCGAACGGTAGGCATTCCACGCCCAGCAACATGACATTCAGCACCAACCGAGCCCCGTCAGCCGTGAAACTCGTTGTCGGGTCGATATCGTCCAGATGGACGTTCAGGCGGCGATGCCGAAAGCCCGGTGAGAGTTTCTTCAACTGCTGCACCGTGAGTGGTTCGTTGTCGTGGCCCCATGCGGCGCGCAACAGGCGAAGGCGATGGACCGATGCGATGGCCGCCTCCTCCGCGAGGTTCAA
>JANXXW010000049.1 GCA_025350425.1 Rhodospirillales bacterium | reverse complement strand
GCCCTTGGCGCCGGCCACGATCTCGAACCGGAACTTCGCCGACCACGCGACCAGGGGGCGGAACAGAATCTGGTCGTATAGTACAATGACGACCAGCATGGCCAGGATGGCGTAGAAGATTGCCAGCGTATCGCGTTTTTCCAGCGCCAACGCCACGAACGAGCCGATGCCCGGCAGCTTCCAGTTCGAGTCGCCCAGCGTGATCGCCTCGGACGCGACAACAAAGAACCAGCCGCCGGACATGGACAGCATCATGTTCCAGACCAGGCCCGGCATCCCGAACGGTACTTCGAGGCGCCAGAAACGTTGCCAGCCCGTCAGGCGGAAGCTTTTGGTCACCTCGTCGAGGTCGGCGGGCAGGGTGGTCAGCGACTGGTAGAAGCTGAACGCCATGTTCCAGGCCTGACTGGTGAAGATAGCGAAGATCGCCGCGAACTCCAGCCCGGCGACCCGGCCGGGGAACAGGCCCATGAAGAACGCCGTGGTGAACGTGAGGAAGCCCAGGATCGGCACCGATTGCAGGATGTCGAGCATGGGCACCATCACCAGCCCGGCGCGGCGGCTTTTGGCGGCGAGCGGAGCGAAAGTGAAGGTGAACACCAGCGAGGCCGCGAGCGCCGCGAACATCCGCATGGTGGTACGGAGCGCGTATTCCGGCAGCCGCGCAGGGTCCAGATCGACCGACGTCGCGTTCGGCGCGTCGAGCGCCTTGAAGGTGTCGGGCGTCGCGTGGACGATGGCGATCAGCGCGCCGAACACACAAAGCAGCGTGAGCAGGTCCCAGATATTGGGCAAGCGCCGGCCAGAGGCCAGAGCTGGAAAGGTAGTGACCGACATCGCGTCCCGTCCCTGGCTGGGGTTGCCGGGGTGTTTAAGCTGATCCGTTGCGCGTTGTCACCCAGGCTCGACGTTGCAGTTTCGTGACCGTCAAACCTGCCCGGTGCTGCCGAAACCCCCGCCGCCGCGCGCGGTTTCGTCGAGATCGGCGGCTTCGACGAAGGTGGCGCGGATGACCGGCGCGAGCACGGCCTGGGCGATCCGCATCCCGCGCTCGACCGTGAAGGCCGTGTTGCCGGTGTTGAGCAGGATGACGCCGATCTCGCCCCGGTAATCCTCGTCGATCGTGCCGGGGGCGTTGGCGAGCGTGATGCCGTGATTGAGTGCCAGGCCGGAGCGGGGGCGGACTTGCAGTTCGTGGCCGGCGGGGAGCGCCATGCGGAGGCCGGTGGGGATCAGCGCCCGGCCGCCGGGCTGTATCTCGACCGGCTGGTCTACGGCGGCGACAAGGTCGAAGGCGGCGGCGCCCGCTGTGGCGTATGCGGGCAGTTGGAGGCCGTGGCTGTGCGCAAGGCGCTGGATGCGGATGTCGGGCATCACGCCAGCGCCTCCGCGATGCGGGCGGCGAGACGGGTGGCGACCTCGGCCTTGGGCAGGCGGGGCCAGTGCTCGGCGCTCTCGGCGGTGACCAGATGCACCTCGTTGTCCTCGCCGCCCATAGTGGTGGTGCCCGCGCCCACGTCGTTCGCCACGATCCAGTCGCAGCCTTTGCGGCGGCGTTTCTCGGTGGCGTGGGCCAGCACGTCGTTGGTCTCGGCCGCGAAGCCGACCACGAGGCGGGGGCGGTTCGGCCCATGAGCGGAGAGGGTCGCCAGGATGTCGGGGTTGGGGGCCAGCTCGATCGTGGGCGGCGGCGCGCCGGGAGACTTCTTCAGCTTGAGTGGCGCCGCGTGGGCCACACGCCAGTCCGCCACCGCCGCCGCGCAGACGGCGATGTCGGCGGGGAGGGCGGCGGCGCAGGCGGCAAGCATCTCGTCGGCGGTCTCGATGTGGACGGTGTGGATGCCGGCCGGGTCGGCGAGGGCGACAGGGCCGGTTATCAGGGTGACGCGGGCGCCGAGTGCCGCCAGCGCGGCGGCGATGGCGTGGCCCTGGCGCCCGCTGCTGCGGTTGGCGATGTAGCGGACGGGGTCGATCGGCTCATGCGTGGGGCCGCTGGTGACGAGGGCGTGGCGGCCATCGAGCGGCTGGGGTCCGTGCACAAGGGCGAGGATGGCGGCGAGGATGGCGGCGGGGTCGGACAGGCGCCCGGCGCCATACTCGTTGCAGGCCATGGCGCCCTCGTTGGGTCCGACCACGGCCACGCCGCGCGCGACCAGGGTCGCCATGTTGGCCAGGGTGGCGGCGTGGGTCCACATCCGCACGTTCATGGCAGGCGCCACCAGCACCCTCTTGTCAGTGGCGAGCAGCACGGTGGTCGCAGGTCATTGGCGATGCCAGCCGCCATGCGGGCCAGGATGTCGGCGGAGGCGGGCGCGACCACGATGACATCGGCGCTGCGGGAGAGCTGGATGTGGCCCATCTCGCTTTCATCGGTGAGCGAGAACAGGTCGGTATAGACCTTGTTCCCGGTTATCGCGCTGAGGCTCAGCTGGGTCACGAAATTGGCACCGCCCGCCGTGAGCACGGCGGTGACGGTGTGACCGGTTCGACGCAGCAGGCGCACCAATTCGAGCGACTTGTAGGCCGCGATGCCGCCGCTGACGATCAGCAGGACCTTCACAGCCGCCATCCCGTATGGATCGCGGCGATGCCGCCGGTGAGGTTGCGGACGCTGACACGGGCGAGCCCGGCGGCCCGCATCATGGCGGCCAGCGTGTCCTGGTCAGGGAAGGTGCGGATGCTCTCGGCGAGATAGCGGTAGCTGTCGGCGTCGCCGGCGATGGCGCGGCCCAGGCGCGGCAGCACCTGGAACGACCAGGCGTCGTAGATCGGCTTCAAGGCGGCAACGCGGACCCGGCTGAATTCGAGGCAGAGGAACCGCCCACCCGGCCGCAGCACGCGGCGCGCCTCGGCCAGCACGGCTGGCTTGTCGGTGCAGTTGCGCAGGCCGAACGCCATCGACACGACATCCATCGAAGCGCTGGGCAAGGGCAGGATTTCCGCGTCGGCGGTGAGGAAATCAAGGTCCGTCCCGTAGCCGCGCTCGATGGCGCGGTCGCGCCCGACTGCCAGCATGTTGGGGTTGATGTCGGATAGGATGGCCGGACCGCCGCCGGCCGCGAGCCAGCCGAAGGCGATATCTCCGGTGCCGCCGGCGAGATCAAGCAGGCGGCGGCCGGGTCGGGGGTCGAGGGCGGTGATGAACACGCGCTTCCAGACGCGATGCACGCCGAGGGACATGATGTCGTTCATCAGGTCGTATTTCGGCGCGACGCTGTCGAACACCGCGCGCACCATCGGCTTCTTGGCTGCGAGCGGGACCTGGGTGAAACCGAAATCGGTGTTGGCTGGAGGGGGATTGTCGGTCATGCGGAACACTCTATAGCTTCTAACGAACCTATGCCGGAACTCCCCGAAGTCGAGACTGTGATGCGTGGCCTGCGGTCGAAGCTGCAAGGCCGCGTGATCGTGCGCGCGCAGACGCATCGCGAAAACATGCGGTGGGCGTTCCCGCCCGGCCTGGCGGCGAGACTGACCGGCGCGCGGGTGGAGAGCTTCCGGCGGCGCGCAAAATACATTCTGATGCGGCTGGATGGCGGGACATCAGTGCTAATCCATCTCGGCATGTCCGGGCGGATGAACATCGGGCCACGCCACCCCAACGCCATCCCGGCGCACGAGCACCTGACGCTGGAGACCGACGACGGCTGGCGGGTGGGGTTTGTCGATCCACGCCGCTTCGGCTCGGTCGATCTGGTGGCGACGGCGAGCGAGGACGCGCACCGCCTGCTGGCGGGGCTGGGGCCAGAAGCGCTCGACGAGGCGTTCACGGCTTCCAGTCTCTCGGCGTCGCTCACGGATAAACGCACGCCGATCAAGGCGGCGCTGCTGGACCAGCGCGTCGTGGCGGGGCTCGGTAACATCTATGTGTGCGAGGCGTTGTTCCGCGCGGGACTCAGCCCCCGCCGATCCGCGCGAACCGTGGCGGGAAGCCGGGCCGCGCGACTGGTGCCCGAGATCAAGGCCACGCTGACCGAGGCGATCGCGGCCGGCGGGTCGAGCTTGCGTGATTACGTGCAGCCCGATGGCGAGCTCGGTTACTTTCAACATGCGTTTAAAGTTTACGGACGCGAGGGGCAGCAATGCGAGCGCTGTCCAGGAGTGCCGGAATGCGCCGGGATCCGGCGCATCGCGCAGGGCGGACGATCGACATTCTACTGTGGAAAAACACAACGATAATTTCGGCCAGCAAGCCTGCCCACGATCTGGTGTGACTTAACAAACATTATTTACGTAATCACATCGGATCGCATATTTCGACCACCGAGCCGCTCTTGCATTCTCAAGAAAATCTTTCGTCTAGGCGCGTGGGCGATTTGTATTACACAGGTTTGTTACTTACTGGACCTTTGGCATGATGCCGGTGTTGTCTGACCGTTTTGCAGTTGTGTTCAAGACTTATGCCTGGGACGAATTTGTCGAACGCCAAGCGCATCGTCTCGAGGACGTTACGGGCTCGGGCGACTTCTTTGTATCCATCGACGAGACGAACGGCGCGGTCGGCCCGGTCGCGTTCCCCAACGTGACCCGGTTCACGAACGCCGACCTGGTCCGTTCGGGCCTTGCGAACCGGTTCGAAAAAGGCTCGTTACTCTGGTGGAACCCGGATTACGCGCATTACCAGTTCCTCGCCGAGCATGGCGATTACGATTATTACGTATTCATCGAATACGATGCGTTGATCCAGGGATCGATCGCCGACCTGATCGCGCGAGTCGTCAGAGAGCGCGTGGACTTTGTTGCTTTACCGTTTCGGATTCCGGTCGAGGAATGGTTCTGGTCCAAGACTCATCGTCAGACCTATCCGATAGACGAAATGCGCGGTTCGCTCAACTGCATCACCGTGTTTTCTCGCCGCGCGCTTATGAAGATGCGCCAGCGCCGGATGGAGATGTCCACCGATCAGAAGGTCCGATACTGGCCAATGAGCGAGGCCTTTCTGCTGACCGAGATCGCGCGCGCCGGCTACGCCCATCGGTCGCTGGAGGAATTCGGCACCCTCGGCGCGTATGACTGGTTTCCTCCGACCTTGGAGGAGGATCTGCCGCACCATGCCGGTTCGACATTCTTACATCCGGTGCTCGACCCAAGGCGCTACATCGAGACAATCCTGAAGTCGAACCCTCCCTTGTTGAGTTTCGTGCTACCCTGGAGCGATACGCGCCGGCAATTGAACCGAGTGGATTCCGAGCGTTACCTGCATCTGCTGCCAAAAGAGTTCCGCCGACGGTCGCGCGGCGCTCTGAAGGCACGGCTGGGAAAGCTCAAGCTGTGGTTGCTGAACGTGGCGCGACTCGAGCAGGCCGTGCCGACTGGTAGTCCCGTTGCCGGCGGTTCATCGCGCCCGGCCTGGATCCGCTGGCCCAGGTCGGGATTGGTCCGACTGTTTGGTTCGCTGGCACGCTCCCCGATTCATTGGAAATCGCGGGTGGGCTAGCACAACGCTCGACAAGCCTGCGGCACCACACTTTTCAATTACCCCAATGCACCTGCAAAGCAGGTAACATCGGTAGATCACGCGGCGAGATCCGCTTCATCGGGAGCGGCGACATTGGTGGCGGCGGGTCCAGGAAAGATGGCGCTGGGACGCCGTGCGCTGCATGGCCTGATCTGGATGCTGGCGCAGAACGTCGCGGCGCGCGCCAGTGGCCTGGTGAGCCAACTCTTGCTGGCCGCGTTGCTGGTACCCGCCGATTTTGGCATCATCGGCTTGACCTACACCGTCACCAACGTCGCGGCGGCGTTGACCAACGTGGGCATCGACGATGTCGTGTTGCAGCGCCGGCGCGCCCTGGGCCTATGGGCTGGCGCGGCGTTCTGGATCAGCTTTGGGCTGGCGCTTCTCGCCGGGGTCGTCGTGGTGGCCGTGTCCCCGCTCGCAGCGCATTTATACAAAACTCCGCAGCTGGTCGGGATGCTGTCCATTCTGGCGCTGTCGATGCCGCTCGGAGCATTGTCAACCGTGCCGCAGATGGTGTTGCGCGCCCGTATGCAATTCGGCGTCCTCGCCGTTTATGGGACGGTGGAGACGCTGGGGCTCGCGGTGCTCACGGTGTTGTTCGCCTGGGCCGGTTTCGGACCCTACAGCTTCGCGATCCCTGCGCCGATCATGGCCGCGGTGCGGACCGTGGCGCTGTGGCGCCTCTCCGGCGCCCGCACGAGCTTCCGCCCGCAACGGGCGCGCTGGAAATACGTCATCGGCAGCACCGCTGTGATCTTCACCACCAAGGCCGCCACGGCGCTCATCAACCAGGGCGACTACGTGGTCCTGGGCCTGCTTGCGACACAGGATATCGTCGGGGCGTATTACTTCGGCTTCCGCCTAGCGGCCCAGCCGCTATGGATGCTGGCGGGCAATTTCAGCAACGTCCTGTTCCCGATGCTGGTCCAACTGAAGTCCGACCCGGCGCGGCAACGAGACGCGGCGCTCAGGGCGTCTACGCTGCTTTCGTTCTGCGTGATGCCACTTGCCCTCGTCCAGGCGGCCATCGCGGCGCCGCTGGTAACCAGCTTGTTCGGCCAGAAATGGGCGGCGTCCATCCCGATCATTCAACTGCTCAGCGTCGGGCTGGCATTGGACGCAGTTTCCTGGGTGGCAGGCGCCCTGCTCAACGCGCGCGGCGAGTTCAGGACGGTGCTGAACTGGGTGCTCGCCCAGGTGCCACTGTTCTTTGTGCTGGTGACGATCGGCGCCCGGCTTGACAGTTCGGTGGGCGTCGCGTGGGGCGTATGCGCGTTCTATGCGATCACCCAACCGATCTTCGTGATTTCGGCCTACCGCAAGGTGGGGATCACGGTATCCCAGGTCGCTGCA
Source organism: Rhodospirillales bacterium (assembly GCA_025350425.1). Taxonomy (GTDB): domain Bacteria; phylum Pseudomonadota; class Alphaproteobacteria; order Acetobacterales; family Acetobacteraceae; genus JANXTF01. The sequence goes on along the minus strand of JANXXW010000049.1, from coordinate 1,003 downwards.
ATTTATCTGCGGCCGTTGGCGCTGGCCGCGACAGCGGTCGGCGCGGGCGTGGCGGTCGCGGCGCTGCCCTTGCTGGCCGACCGCCCTCTGAGCCGCATCGCGATCATCGGCATCATCGGCGTGAGCCTCTATGGCGCGCTGACGAGGTGGGCCGCGCCCGAGGTCTGGAACGAATTGCGCGACCGCATACTCGGCGTCCTGCGGCGACCTGTGCCTAGCTAGCCGCCAGCCGTCACGGACGCGGCGGGATCACGTAGTCCTGGGACGTCGCCCCGGCCGTGGCCATCGCGAGATCGCCCACGATGCGCCCGGCGATGGCCGCACGGTAGTGATGCGGGTCCCAGTAGTTGTCGGCATCCAGGGTGATCGGGGTCGGGCGCATGAAATCCACGGCCAGAGTGCGCGGCGTGGCAATGGCGAGAGCGGTGACCCGGCGCTTGCACTCGTCCAGCAGGTCGCGCGCCGGCCCTGGCGCGAACGGCAGCAGAGAACGGTGGTAGGGCATGAAGAACAGCAGCTTGTCGGTGCCCGCAGGAATCGCCACGAGATCCGCGCGGAGCAGGTCCATGCCCGGCATCGACCAGGCGGCGGGATCGGGGCTGAGCTTCTCGGGCGGTGTCCAGGGCTGGGCGGTGGCAATGGAGGCGGCTACGCGGACAGGGTCGTAGTCGCGGTCGTCCGGCACGAACCCGGTGTAGCCGTCGCGGCCGTAGCGGCGGGGCTTCAGGCCGGTCCATTCGGCGAATGCTTGTCCGGCGCGTTCCAGCGCATACAGGTTGAACAGCGCGCGATACCCGGCCCAGCGTCCGCCGGTGTAGAGCCATTCCGGGATCGGGCGGTCGAAGCCGAATGTGTGGATACCGCCGGCGCTGGCGCACCATTCGGAATCCAAGCCAATCGCGACCATGCGCGGATGCGGGTGGGCGAGCAGGAAAACCTGCATCAGGCGGGTCTGCTCGTAGGCGGTCGCCGAGTTCATTGCGAGATTGACGAAGCGGCCGCC
>JANXXW010000039.1 GCA_025350425.1 Rhodospirillales bacterium | reverse complement strand
CGTACGGAGCACCCGCAGTCGCCGAGGGGAGGATCGTCGTGACCACCGTGAGGGCAGGTCCACGCAGGAGGATCCCGACACCGTTGTAGTTGCCACAGGACATCGGCGACCTCCAATCCGCGATCAGGTCCTTGGTCTCATTCACATACGGAGACCACTCCTGTGCCACGACCAGGTTCGGCGTGGTCTTCACGACGTTGAACTGGCCGTCTTTCTTGATCTCGCCGATCAGCACGGGCTTCGTGATGTGATGGTTCGGCATCATCGTGGAGTAGCCGCCGGTCAGGTTCGGTACGCTCACGCCGATCAGGGCGTCGATCACCTTGGTGGCGTCCGTCGTTCCGGCCGCCTGGACCGCCTTGATCCACATATTGAAGCCGATGTAGCTCGCCTCCATCGGATCGTTGGTGGTGCGCTTCGGGCTCTTGGTGAAGGTATGCCACTCGTTGATGAACGCCGTGTTGGCCGGGCTCTTCACGCTCTCGAAATAGTTCCAGGCGGCGAGATGGCCGACCAAGTTGCTGGTGTCCATGCCGGCCAACTCTTCCTCGCCGACCGAGAAGGCGACAACCGGAATATCGGTCGCCTTGACGCCCTGGTTCGCAAGTTCCTTGTAGAACGGCACGTTGGCGTCGCCGTTGATGGTGGAAACCACGGCGGTCTTCTTGCCGGCCGATCCGAACTTCTTGATCGAGGCCACGATGTTCTGCCAGTCGCTTTGGCCGAACGGCGTGTAGTTGATCATGATGTCTTCGGACTTCACGCCCTTGGACTTCAGGTAGGCTTCGAGGATCTGGTTGGTCGTGCGCGGATACACGTAGTCGGTACCGGCGAGCACCCAGCGCTGTACTTTCTCCTGGCTGGCCAGGTAGTCCACGGCCGGGATCGCCTGCTGGTTCGGCGCGGCGCCGGTGTAGAAGATATTCTTGCTGCTCTCCTGGCCCTCATACTGGACCGGATAGAACAGGATGCCGTTGGTCTCCTCGAACACGGGAAGAACCGACTTACGGGACACGCTGGTCCAGCAGCCGAATACCGCTGCGACCTTGTCGACGGTGATCAGCTGGCGTGCCTTCTCGGCGAATAGCGGCCAGTTGGAGGCGGGATCGACGACCACGGCCTCCAGCTTCTTGCCAAGCAATCCACCTTTCTTGTTCTGTTCGTCGATGAGCATGAGCATGACGTCTTTCAGCGTGGTCTCGCTGATCGCCATGGTGCCCGAAAGCGAATGAAGAATGCCGACCTTGATCGTGCCGGCTGGTGCCTGGGCCTGGGCGGCCGGGACGGTTGCGGTAGCGGCGAGTGCGGCGACCCCGACCCCCCGAAGCCAATTGCGGAGTGTTGCCATTCTTGAGTTCCTGAACAAGGTTAAGCGGCCGTATCGCTCCCACGTCACGGCACCGGCGTAACAAAGCAACCATTGTGCCAGTGCATCCCGGCAAGCACTGTCGCAGTGCAACCCCTGCCACTGCATCGACGCTGCCCAGGCAATCCGTTGCCGCCGTGAAATTGTGCGTGAGATCGTGATTAAATTTGCGGCACAACTGGACGGAATGGCGGCGTTGCATGGACGGGCTCCAAAGGCGCCGAACTTCGTGCTATAGGATTGTCCCGGAAGACGTTGATTTAGTGGAGTTGCCTGATGCCCGTGATCGTCCGTCTCATCGTGGGATGCATCCTGGCGATGTCGTCGGTGTCAGTCGGATGGGCGCGCGGGGAAGTGCTGGTGGTCAATTCCGCCGGCGCGTCACTCAGCGTCGTGGACATGGACACGCAAAAGGAACTGCGGCGCATTCCGGTGCTACGGGAACCGCATCATCTCATGCTGACACCCGACGGGCATGAACTGCTGGTCGGCGACACGGTCGGAAACGAGATGTTGTTCCTCGATCCCGCGACTTTCGAGATCAAGCATCGCATGACGGTGGCCGATCCATACCAGCTCGGTTTCAGCCCTGACGGAAAGTTTCTGGTGGTGAACGGCCTCGCCCGCGCGCAGGTGGATGTCTACGACGCGCATTCTATGCAGTTGGTGAGGCGCTTCCCGCTCGCCTCCATGCCAAGCCACCTCGATTTTGCGCCGGACAGCTCCGTCGCCTATGTCAGCCTGCAAGGCACCGGCAAACTCGCCGCCCTGGACCTGCATCGTATGACCGTGCTGTGGACCGCCCCCGTCGGCAAGGCTCCGGCTGGCGTGATGTGGCAGAACGGGCGCGTGCTCGTGGCCAACATGGGCGAGGACAACGTGGCCGTGGTCGATCCGGTGGATGGGCATGTCGAGCGCCGCATCCGGACCGGGAAGGGTGCCCACCAGTTGTTCCGCTCGCCTGACGGGAAAATCATCTGGGTGAACAACCGCGTGGAGGGTTCCACCGTCGCGCTGGACGCGACCAGCCTCGCGGTGCTGCGGACCTACCATGTTCCCGGTGGCCCCGATGACATCGTGTTCGCGCCCGGCGGCAAGCTCTGGATCACGGAGCGTTTCGCGCAAAAGGTCGCGGTGCTCGATCCCGCAAGCGGCGCGATGACCGAGATCGACGTCGGTCGCTCGCCGCACGGCATCTTCATGAACGCCGCCGCGCAGGCGCATTAGCATGGATCTGAACGTTCCGTTCGACCTCGCCGCCGGCTGGTTGCAGGGCAACATCCTGCTACCGGTTCTGTATCAGCTTGACCTGATGCAGTGGGAGGACGTCTCGCTCGGCTGGGCGTTGTTCGCCGTCTATGGCGCCGCCCAGGTGGCGGTGATGTATGCGATCTGCCTGCCGCTGGAGCGTTGGCGTCCGGTGGAGAACTGGCCGGACAAGCGCGCCGTCGTGGTCGACGTGATTTATACCGTCGTCGCGCGCGTCGGGCTGCTGCCGCTGCTGACGTTCGTCGTGTTCTACCAATTGCAGGTCTGGCTGAGCGGCTGGATGACCGATCACGGTTGGGTGCCGCCAACACTGGAGCGGTTGATCCCGGCTCTGCTTGGTCACCAGTTGCTGACCTTCTTCCTTTACGTCGTTATCCTCGATTTCTTCGATTACTGGCGTCACCGTTTCAGCCATGTGTTTAATTGGTGGTACTCCCTGCACGCGCTGCATCACGCGCAGCGGCAGATGACGTTCTGGTCCGACGACCGGAACCATTTGCTCGACGAAATCATCAGCTTTGTCTGGTTTATGGCGATCGGGCTTGCCATCGGTATCTCGCCGTTGCAGTTCCCGTTGATCATCCTGCTGCTGCGGTTGCTGGAAAGCTTGTCGCACGCCAACACGCGCGTCTCGTTCGGCTGGCTCGGCGAACGCCTGCTGATCTCGCCGCGGTTCCACCGCGCGCATCACGGCGTCACCGCCGCCGGGCTGAACAGCGTGAACTACGGCGCTATCCTGCCTTGGTGGGACATGATGTTCGGCACAGCGGATTTTGCGCGGGAGTTCGTGCGCACGGGCGACCCCACGGCTGAGGAAGTGCTCGCGAGCGGTGGATATCTGGCCCAGCAATGGGCTGGCCTGCGTCGGTTGGCGCGGTCGCTATCGCCGCACCGCCCGAAATCGGCGCACGCGGCTAAGTAGCGGTTGCCGGCCAACACGCCGGGAAAGCTAGGCTTTGATGTTCAGGTGACCGGCGCTACCGGCCGAACCACCACTATGGCCACCGCCATCGCGGTCGCCATCGGCATCGACCCTCGCCTGAACGGGTGGCGCCGGTGGGGGCCTGGGCGCCGCGGTCTCGGCGGCACGAACCGGAGAGGATGATACGGCTGAAATCGACATGGGACGGAGCCTTCCGAAAACTGTGGAAAATTTACGAAATTCTTTCGTTGCCTCGCCGGGGCTGCCCCGTGCGAGGTCCCATGATGGGGTCGAACGGTTAACCAAACGTTAGGCGGACTGCATCCAAGGCGGGACGGGAAGGTTCTTGCCGCGCAGGAACTCCGGGTTGAACAGCTTGGATTGATACCGCGAGCCACCGTCGCACAGGATGGTCACGATCGTATGGCCCGGCCCGAGATCGCGGGCCACGCGCCGGGCCGCCGCGACATTG
>JANXXW010000059.1 GCA_025350425.1 Rhodospirillales bacterium | reverse complement strand
TCTCGGCCGCCGGCGCGATCGGCATCATGCTGCCTGCGGTGATCTTCACGATCCTGATGCAGCGCCACCTTATTCGGGGGCTGACCTTCGGGGCTGTTAAAGGATGAGGCTCGCAATGCCGACCATGGGTGCTTAACTTACTTGGGCTATTCCCGAAAAGGATCGATCGCATGAACGTCGATGTCCGAATTGCAGCGTCCGCCCCACCCAGTGCCATCAGCCGGCTCGCCGTAGCCGATTGCGATCTCCATCTTGGTCCCGCCTCGGCCAGTGAACTCTACCTCTACCTCCCCGAGCGTTGGCGCGCGCACCTGGAGACCTACGGGGCAAGCCACCGGACGGGGATGCAGACTGGGTTGCCATCCTACCCCAAGGCCCAGCCAAAAGCCGCAAGGCGCGACGCGTGGCCTCCCAACGGCCGCCCGCCCGGTACTGATATCGACTTCACACGGTCCCAGCACCTCGACGCCAACAACATCGTATTTGGCCTGATCAATCCCCCTACGCCGAGCAACAGCTTCATGAATCCCGGTCTGGGCCACGCCATGGCGCGCGCCATGAACGAGTATCAGCGGGAAATGCTGGTCGCCCCCGAGCCTCGGCTGCGCGCCTCCGTTGTGGTAAATTATGAGGATGCGCCGGGCGCCGTCGCCGAGATCGAGCGTTGCGCGGGTGACCCGGCGTTCGGGCATGTGCTGTTGCTGAGCCGCACTGGCGCCCCGTTGGGCAATGCCCGTTACTTCCCGATCTTTGAGGCGGCGGTGCGCGCGAATCTTCCCGTGGCGGTCCATGCCTTCGGCTTCGGCGGCAACCCAAACACCTCCTCGGGCTGGGGCTCGTACTACATCGAGGACATGGTCGGGCACGCGCAATCCTGTCAGGCGCAACTTACCAGCTTGGTTATCGAGGGCGTATTCGAGCGCCTGCCGGCGCTGCGGTTCGTGATGATCGAGGGCGGCTTCGGCTGGGTGCCGTCGTTAACGTGGCGGTTGGACAAGGTATGGAAAACGCTGCGAAGCGAGACTCCGCATCTGAAGCGGCTGCCGTCGGAGTACATCCGCGAGCAGGTCTGGTTCACGACCCAGCCGATGGAGGAGCCAGCGAACCCGGCGCGTCTGCGCGACACCATCGAGTGGGTCGGCTGGGACCGGCTGCTATTCGCCACCGACTACCCGCATTGGGATTTCGACGATCCCGCCTATGCCCTGCCGTTCCGGACCAGCGAAGCGGAGCGGGAGGGTTTCTTCCGGCGCAACGCGATGACGCTCTACGGCGTGTCGTAATGCACCATCGTGGCTAGTCTCAGAAGACTAAAATAGCGTTTCCAGGAAGCCAGTCAGCCTCGTAGCGGGGAGGCAGGATTGCACGCCAACACGTCAGCGCTGCCACGTTGACCTGATTACCTGGCGGATCGCCGCCTTCAGGCCCTCATGCGCGTCGGATCTGTTCGCCTTCGCGCTACTTGAGGTCGGTTGCATCCAGCCTCATCGCCTGCACCAAATCGTTTACGCGCCGGGTGGACACGCCTCCAATCCGGGTCTTCCATTTCGGTCTCCATCAAAAATTGAATCACGACCTCGGCCACGCTGCACAGGACGTCGTCGCTTCCGTCAGTGAATTTCCACCACGAGGACGGACGCTACCGGCGCTCGGCGCTTGACCACGGTGATCATGTTGACGCCGGCCCGGTGGGCAGCGATGGTGACGATCAACAAGAAGCGCCAGCATGTGCTCTGCGCAACGGCGGAGAAAAATAATGGGAGAGAACCGTAGCCAGCGCTCCGCTATCGCGTTGGCCGTCGTAACTGTCATGGGCGTGACAGCTGCCGCGCGGGCGGAAGTACCGTTTCGGATTGGAGTCGTCGAGGACCTGAACGGCACCTATTCCGGCAATGGCGGGCCTAATTCCGTGCTTGCCACCAAGATGGCGGTTGAGGATTTCGGGGGAGCTGTGCTGGGCCGGCCGATTGAGGTCATTGCGGTTGACCACCAGACCAAGCCAGACCTTGGGGTCGCTCTCACCCGCCAACTTATCGAACAAAGCCATGTGTCGATGCTCAATATCGGCGGCTCGAGCGGTGTCGGGCTCGCGGTGCAAAACGTCGCGAAGGAGCGTAAAATTGTCTCGATCCAGAGCGGCAACTACGCCGCCTCGATAACCGGCAAATCCTGCTCGCCGTACGGCACGCAATGGGCGGTTTCAACCACGGCGCTGGCGCGCGCGGCCGCAGGCGCTCTGCTCCAGGCGGGCGCCAAGACGTGGTATTTGATTGAGGCCGACTACGCCTTCGGACACGACTTGGCCAACGACGTGCAACAGACCGTCGAGGCCGGGGGCGGCAAGGTCATCGGGCGCACACAACATCCCCTGGCGACGACTGATATGTCCTCGCCGCTGTTGCAGGCGCAGGCATCGCACGCCGATATGATCGCCTTCGCCAACGCTGGGCCAGACCTTGTCAACTCGGTCAAGCAAGCCAAGGAATTCGGCATCACGAACACTGCCGCCCTCCTGGTATTCATCAACAACGTTGTCGCTATGGGGCTCAATACCGCGCAAGGCCTTCGCTTTCCGGTCAGCTTCTACTGGGACTCCAACGACCCGAGCCGCGCCTTTGCGAAGCGTTTCATGGCGCGCAACGGCGGCACTGCGCCCGGCATGAGCCATGGTATGTCCTATATCGCAACGATGCATTACCTCCAGGCGGTGCAGAAGGTCGGCAGCGACGACCCGGTCGCCGTCAACAAGGCCATGCGCGAAATGCCGTTCGCTGACGGGATGCTCCACAATCCCCACATCCTGACCAATGGCAGTGTCGCAATGGATCTCATGCTCGTCCAAGTAAAAACACCCGCCGAATCCAAGTTTGCAAACGACGTCTATAAGATCCTGGACATCGTCCCGGCAGATAAGCTTTTCCCAACGGCGGAACAGAGCGGCTGCACACAACTTCAGCAATAGTGCGTGTCCGGTGCTGAACGAGGCATCCGCCAAGACAGGCGTTCCAGTCTCGCGGACCTTGGCGTTGTCGTCGCCCTTACCGTCCTTGATGAAATCCGGCGGCAGATCGCCTGCTTGAAGCTGGCGACGGTGGCTTCCACGCGAGCCCGGGTGGTGCGCGTGGCACCGCCGTAGAACGTGGCGGTAACGAAATCTATGAAACTATGACGTGGGCCGGGAACATGCGTCCGAGCAAGGTTGAGTGGCCGCAGAGTTAGTGGATGGCGCGATGATCACGACTTTCTTTATGCCAACCCGGATTGTCGCCGGCGCCGGATCTCTGGCCACCATCGGCTACCTCGCGCGCGATCTGGGCATGTCGCGGGTGCTTGTGGTGTCGGACCCGGTGATATCGGTGCAGGCGTTCCATGGTGCGGCACTGACCTCGCTGGGCGAGGCCGGTATTGACCTGTGGCGCTTCGACGAGTGCGGCATCGACGCCCGATGCTCCCACATCGACGATCAGGGTGAGCGGGTCCGGCGCGACGGCATCGATGGCGTGATCTGTATCGGCGGCGGCTCGGTGATGTGCACCGGCAAGGGCATCGCTATCGTCGCGACCAACCACAAGCCGATGCGCGACTGCACCGGCGTTGGCCAGTTCGACCGTCGTGCTCTGCCGATGATCATGGTGCCGACGACCGCGGGCTCGGGCTCGGAGGTTTCGCAATGGACCATCGTCAAGGATGAGGAACGCCACCTCAAGCTGCTGGGCGGTGGCCCGTTGAGTTTTCCAGACGCGGCGATCCTCGACCCGGTGACGTTGGGCTCGCTGCCGATGCGCGTTGCGGCACTGCCTGCGGTGGACGCGTTGACGCATGGCGTCGAGGCTTATCTGAGCGCGATCGCTTCGCCACTCACCGACGCGATCGCGCTCGGCGCGGTCCAGCAGCAATATGGATCGTTGCGGGTGTCGATCAATTCGGACGATGCGGCCGCCCGCGAGGCGAACCTTATTGCCTCCTGCATGGCGAACATCGCCTGCGGCAATGCGCGGCTCGGCCATGGCCATGCCCTGTCGTTACCGCTGGAGGGTCATCTCGATCTGCCGCATCCGTATGGCGTCGGTGTTCTGTTGCCGCATGTCATCGTATTCAACCTTGCCGTGCTGCCGAACAAGGTCAGGCCGCTGGCCGAGGCGCTTGGGATCGAGGTCGCGGGGCTGACGCGGGCGGCGATGATCGAGGCGTGTGCCGACAGCATTCGCTCGCTGTATGCCGATATCGGCTTCCCAACCCGGTTCACCGCCGAGCAGCTGCCAGCACAGCGCGTGCGCGAGATGGCCACGCGCGCGGTGCCCGGGCTTTACGCTGGGATCGCCGCGCAGGATTTCGACCCGGCGACCGCCGGTGACCACACGCTGATCGCCTGCCCCTCGGCCCGCAAGATGACGGTATCGCAGGCGCAGGCGATGCTCGAACGTTGCCTTGGGTGAACGCACCATGAAGATTCTAAGCAACACCACGTCGCCCTATGCCCGCATCGCCCGCATCGCGCTGGCGGAAAAAGGCTTCGACCTGTCAGGGACGCGTTTGCTCAATCCATGGGGCGATGATCCGGCGCTGCTCGACCTCAATCCGGCAGCTCGCGTGCCGACGTTGGAGACGGATGCCGGCCTGCCGATCACTGAAAGCCTGCTGATCCTGCTTTGGCTGGAAAAGAAGGTGCCTGAACCCTCGCTGCTGACAGGTCCGCTCGATCTGGTGATTTCGCAGGCCGGGCTGGCTATGGGCGTTATCGATGCGATGGCCAATATCGTAACGGGGGTGATGCAGATGGATCCGGGCTGGGGCGAGACTCGTGTGGGGCTGCGGCGCCGGCGCTCTATCGTCAACGGGTTGCGCCGCCTCGAGGCCGATCCGCCGACCCATGGGCCCGGCACGCCGAACGTGGCGATCATCACGGCAATCGTAGCACTCGATTACCTGCGGCTGCGGTTTATGGATGCGCTCTGGGTTGAGCCGACGCCGAAGCTCGACGCGTTGCGGGCGTTGGTCGCGGATCGCCCCGCCTTTGCTGCCACTGAGCCCTACCTTTAGCGTCTGAAACCAATCGACGGAGAACCGGGATGTCCACATTAGAGGCCAACAAGCAACTGGCCCGTGACTACTTCACCGCCTTCCTGGGCGCCGACGAGACCTGGTGGCGGGCCCATATCGCGCCGGATTTCCGGCGGCACGATCCCGGCCTGCCGTTCGAGGTCGTTGGGCCTGGAGGTGTCCGACAACTTGCGGACGCGCTGCTGCCCGGCATTCCCGATCTGGAGCTGCCAATCGAGGACGTGATCGCCGAGGGCGACAAAGTGCTGGTGCGGCTACGGGTGCGCGGCACGCATGGCGGCGAGTTAATGGGCGTCCCGGCTACCGGGAACAGGATCGATATCGCCGTGCTCGACCTGTTCCAGTTTCGCGACGGCATGTTGATCGAACACTGGGCGCTGCTCGATAACCTTGGGCTGCTGCGCCAACTCGGCGTGACCGCAATCTGAGAACACCGGCGCCAGAAGCCGGACGATCTGAAACAGCCGCCATCCAGTGCTGGCGAAAACGGGAGATTAGAACGATGTCACAGGTGATCCTGCATCACTACGGCTTGTCGCCGTTCTCGGAAAAGATCCGGCTTGCCCTGGGCATCAAGGGGCTGTCCTGGGGCTCGGTCGACATCCCGCCGGCGCCGCCGCGCCCGCTGCTGGTGCCGATGACCGGCGGCTATCGTCGCACCCCGGTCCTGCAGGTCGGTGCCGATATCTTCTGCGACACGAACATCATTCTGCCGGCGCTGGATCGGCTGTATCCTGAGCCTACGCTTTATCCCGCCGCATTCGGCAGCCTGTCACAGGCGCTGTCGTTCAACTGGGAGCGTACAGCATGGATCCCGGTGATCGGCGTGCTGGTGCATTTCCTGGGCGATCTGCCACCGGACTTCCTCAAGGATCGGAAGGACGGCTATCTCTATATCGACATTTCCCACGCTGCGATGGAGCCGGAGTTCGAGCTTAACGTGCAGCGTGTGCGCGCGCAGCTTGCGTGGCTGAAGGGGGCGCTGGCCGACGGCCGCAAGTTTCTGTTCGGCGATGCGCCAAGCGCGCTCGACCTTGGCTACTACCATCCGATTTCGCTGATCCGGAAGAATAGCCCCCCGGCCGAAGTCGATGATCTGCTCGGGCTTGCGTCGATCCTCCCGTGGTATAATCGGATCACCAATTTCGGCCATGGCAAGCCGTCCGAACTCAGTGCCGAGGCGGCACTCGCGATTGCCAAAGCCGCGGAGCCTGCGCCAGTGACCCACATCGCGGCGGACACCAGAATTTCGGGTCCGCGGCCCGGTGCTGCCGTGACCGTCACGCCCGACGACAATGCCAAGGTGCCCGTGACAGGCACGCTGGTTGCTGCCGATGAAACCGAGATTGTCCTGCATCGCCACGACCCACAGGCCGGCGACATCCATCTTCATTTCCCATGCGCAGGTTTCGAAATGAGGGCTGCGTAGACGTTTGCAAATGGCGCCGATGGACGCCGAACAACTAAACCGCAGTGGTTGAATGATCGCAAGCCGCCAGGTCCACCTTCACTTCTGGATGACACGCACCGCGCGGCTCTGGTTGCCGTGATTAAGACTCGGCCGATCGCTGCAATTCATGAGGCGGTACGCTGGCGGATCATTGATCTGTGCCAGTGGATGTGGAAGGTGTTTCGGATCGGCATTGCCAAGCAAACGGCGAGCAAAGAACTGCGGGTCTGGGATATCGCAAGCTGTCGGCGCGGTTGAACTTTATAAAAATATTTCCCTGCGATTCTTGATAAAATCGCACGCGAAAAGGGTATCGCTGCGGCTGGCATCTGTCGTGGGCGTCGTCGTCAGCGCTTTACCGACGCCGGCCGGCGAGACCGTTGCTTACCCAACGAGACGCTGCCATGTTGCTAGCCTACGAGAGGCGCAACAGCGCCCAAACTTGGAACGCCCTATGATCAAGCATTCGTGGCTGTTATCCGGCTTGGTGTTCGTCGCCAGCTTCGCGCACGCAGCGGACCTCCCGCGCACAGCGCCGGCAAGCGTTGGCTTGGACCCGGATCGACTCGCCGTTCTCACCAGCCTGCTTAAGCATGACGTGGCCGAGCATATGCTGCCTGGTGCGGTGCTCACCATCGTCCGGCACGGCAAGGTCGCCTACGAGGAAGTGGTTGGTAGCCGCGACCCGCAGGCGCCAGGTGCCGTCGCAGCGCGCGATGACATTTATCGCATCTATTCGATGAGCAAGCCGATCACTGTTGTTGCAGCGCTGATGTTGTTCGAACAGGGCCGTTTCTTGCTGGACGAGCCGGTGTCAAAGTATCTGCCTCAGTTCAAATCGATGCAGGTGGGCGTTCCAAACGAAACCGGGGGCGGCATGCACCTGGTTCCCGCAGACCGGCCAATGACGATACAGGATCTCATGCGCCATAGTGCGGGCCTGACCTATGGCTTCTTTGGATCCTCACCGGTCAAGACCGCCTATCTTCAGGCCAATCTGAACGCCGACGATCCCGACATGGCTACCTTTGTCGATCGCCTCGCCAAGCTCCCGCTGGCCTACCAGCCGGGCACGACATGGGATTACAGCTATGCGATCGACGTGCTTGGCCGGTTGATCGAAGTCGTTTCCGGTCAGTCGCTGTATGACTTCGAGAAGCAGAACATCCTGGACCCGCTGGGCATGAAGGACACGGGATTTGCAGTGGAGGACGCGCCGCGCCAGGGCCGCATAGCCGAGCCATTCGCCGATGACCGTGTGTTTGGAATTGATGCTAGCTTCAACGATCCGCGGAAGCATAGCCGCTTCCAGTCCGGTGGTGGCGGCATGGTCTCAACCGCGCCTGACTATACGCGCTTTCTGCAGATGATGCTTAACGGTGGCGTACTTGACGGCCACCGCTACTTAGGTCCGCAGACAGTTCGATTTATGACTTCCGACCAACTGGGATCTGTAAAGCCTGGTCCTCTTTATGTCCCTGGACCGGGATATCATTTCGGTCTGGGCGTAGCTGTGCGGGTTGATGCAGGCGTCGCAACGTTTCCAGGCAGCGTCGGCGACTGGTACTGGGGCGGTGCGGGCGGAACCTACATGTGGGTCGATCCAGCGCAGGACATGGTCGTGGTGTTTATGATGCAATCACCCCGGCAACGCGTGCACTACCGTGGTGTCATCCGGGACCTCGTGAACGCAGCAATCATTCAATAGTACTATTGTCGGCAGCCTCGGTTCTACGCCCGCAAGGGGGCTGCTGAAAATGAAGGAGGAACTCTACCAATGCCCGCGAATCCGTTTCGTCTTAGTAGTTTTATTGTCCCATTCCTGATGTTCAGTGCTGTAGCACAGGCGCAACAGCCGGTGTGGGTGGCATCCTGGGCAGCGTCTGCGCAAGGCCCTTATCCCATCGGTAACGCCACGGCCCAGCCGGATCTGAAATCCGTCTTTCTGTCCGACGAACGCGGTGCGGTCGATCAATCGTTTCGTATGATCGTTCGCCCTGATGTGTGGGGCGGCCAGTCCCGCATCCGGCTCTCAAATGCATTTGGCACAAAGCCGGTTAAATTCGACGGTATCTATCTGGGCCTGCAGACCAGCGGTAGCGCAATCCTACCCGGCACCAACCGTGCCGTTCTATTTGCCGGCAAGCCATCTGTGACCATCCAGCCCGGCAAGATGGCCCTGAGCGATGCTGTGGCGTTGCCGTTCGTGCGCAACAGCGCCGATCCGATGTTGGTCGGTCGCAAACTAGCTGTAAGCTTCCATGTCGATGGCGAATCAGGTCCCATGACCTGGCATGCGAAGGCGCTCACCACGTCGTATGTCAGCCCGCCAAGTAGTGGTTCGCACGGCGCAGAAGCCGGCGAAGCCGCATATCCGGCCTCGACAACCTCGTGGTATTTCCTCGATGCGGTCGACATGTTGGAGCCGGCGGGTACCAAGGCCATCGTAGCATTTGGTGACAGCATCACTGATGGTACCGCCTCGACGCTAAACGGTGATGATCGCTGGCCCGATGTGTTTTCGCGGCGCCTGCATGCCGTGTACGGCAATCGGTTCTCGGTCGTTAACGAAGGCATCGGCGGCAATATGGTCGTAGGGCCGGCGAATTATGCGCAAAAGCCATTTGCAGGTGGGCCGGCTGCCACCGAGCGTCTGGAGCGCGACATCATCAGCCTGTCAAACGTGGGCGCCGTCATTTGGCTCGAAGGCATCAATGACTTTGGAAGTGCCGGTGCCAAGGTGGAAGACGTCTTGGCCGGCGTGCAAGATACGGTGAAGCGTCTGCGCGCCCGCATCCCTGGCGTTCGCGTGCTGATGGCCACCGCGACATCCTCGGTGAACAGCACCAATGGCGGCTATGGTGCGGCCCCCATCGACGAGAAGCGCCAGGCACTGAACGCGTTTATCCGTAAGGCCACGATCTTTGATGGTGTCATCGATTTCGACACCGTGACCGTGGATCCACAATCGCATGAGCTACGCGCGGAATTTCAGCCGAACTCAACAACAGGTGGCCCAGGCGATCGGCTACATCCGAACCGCGCTGGCTATGCGGCCATGGGGGGAGCCATTGATCTGAAAAAGGTGGTCGGCAAATGATCCGGCCAGCACTGTTATCCCCAATTCTGATCGCATTGGTACAGTCCAGTGCCTAATACTCCTCGCTCGGAGCGCACTCGAGCACCTCGGGAGCATCCGCAACCAGACGATTGACCTTGTCGCTACTGGACGAGACCCCGACGATCTTGCCCGCGAGTTTGAGCCGACCGCGCAATCGGTCCGCAATTGGATTGCCCGTGCCGGCATGAAAGAGGGCTGACGAGAGGAAATATTGCCGAACTGGCGCGACAATCTGCGTGAGAGCCGTATTGCCTCATCCAGGAACACGAGACGTTAACGGCAGCGTAGATCTCCACGGCAGACATCTCCGGC
>JANXXW010000574.1 GCA_025350425.1 Rhodospirillales bacterium | reverse complement strand
GCCGGGACCGGTCGGGAGTCAAGGCGACCGGCGGGGGAGGAAAACGGGTCAGTTTGCGTCGGATTGCTCCCTCTCCCCATGACGGAGAAGGAGCGGCGTTTCAGCGTTGATGATCATCGCGCATGATTGGCCGGCCCGACTTGCATAATCTCGTTTCCATACGCTCAATCATCAGCGGGGGGTTGGCGCTTCCTCTGTCATGCGTACATGGTAAGGTCACTGTTACGCATAATCGGAGAAAGACGCCCATGACGACGAAGTTCGGCCTTGCCCAGCCAGTACGCCGCGTCGAGGACCCCCGCCTGCTAAAAGGGGCCGGTTCCTACACCGATGACCTCAGCCTGCCCGGCAGCCTGCAGGGCGTCATGCTCCGCAGCCCACATGCGATGGCCAAGATCCGCTCCATCGATGTCACTGACGCTCGCGCCATGCCCGGCATCGCCGCGATCTACACCGGGGCGGATTTGATCGCCGACGGCATCGGCGGCTTGCCCTGCGCCATCAACCTGAAGAACCGTGACGGCTCGGCCCAGTTGAACCCGGGCCACCCGGTCCTGGCGTCCGAGACGGTGCGCCATGTCGGCGATCCCGTGGCATTCATCGTCGCCGAAACAGTCCAGGCAGCGCGCGACGCCGCCGAGACCATCATGATCGACTACGATATCCTCCCGTCCGTCACCGAACTCTCGGCCGCCATGGACACCGCCTCGCCGGCCGTGTGGGACACCGCCGACAAGAACATGGTTTTCGACTGGGAGATCGGCCAGAAGGAACTGACGGAACAGCTGTTCGCGTCGGCCGCGCACGTCAGCCGCGTCAACATCGTCAACAACCGCATCGTCGTGAACTCCATGGAGGCGCGCGCGGCGCTGGCCGAGTTCGACGCTGAAACCGGTCGCTGGACGCTGCGGACCAACACCCAGGGCGGCTGGCTGCTCAAGAACCTGTTGTCCAAGGATGTATTCGACGTGCCCGCGGAAAGCTTCCGCATCATCACGCCCGATGTCGGTGGCGGCTTCGGCATGAAGATCTTCCTGTATGCCGAGCACGTCATGACCTGCTACGCCGCCCGCAAGCTCGGCAGGCCGGTCAAGTGGGTGTCAGAGCGGAGCGAGGCATTCCTCTCGGACACGCATGGCCGTGACAACCTGACCATGGGCGAGATGGCGCTGGACGCCGACAACAAGTTCCTGGCGCTACGGACCCGCAACGTCGCCAACATGGGCGCCTATCTCTCCACATTCGCGCCGATGATCCCGACCGGCGCTGGCACCGGCGTGCTCGCCAGCGTGTATGGCTTCAAGTCGGTGTACGCCAACGTCATCGGCGTGTTCACCAACACCGTCCCGGTGGACGCCTATCGCGGCGCCGGACGGCCCGAGAGCAATTATCTCGTGGAACGCCTGATCGACCAAGCTGCACGTGACCTCAAGGTCGATCGCGTCGAGCTGCGCCGCATCAACATGGTCGGCCCCGAATCGATGCCGCACAAGACGCCGGTCGGCAAGACCTACGACAGCGGCGACTTCAAGATCGTACTCGATGCTGGCCTCAAGACCATGGACTGGGCCGGGTTCGAGAAGCGCCGCGCCGAAGCCGCCAAGCGGGGACGCCGCCGTGGCATCGGCATGGCATACTACCTGGAGGCAACCGGCGGCGCGCCGACCGAACGCGCCGAAATCCGCTTCGCCGAGGACGGTTTCGTCGACGTGTTGGTTGGCACCCAGTCCACCGGGCAGGGCCACGAGACGGCCTACGTGCAGCTTACGGTGGATCAGCTCGGCGTGCCGGGCGAGAAGGTCCGTATCATCCAGGGCGACACAGACAGCATCCCCACCGGCGGTGGCACCGGCGGCGCGCGCAGCCTGTATTCCGAGGGTCAGGCAATCCTGCTCACGGCGTCCAGCGTGATCGAGAAGGGGCGCAAGGCGGCCTCCGAAGTGTTGGAAGCGTCGCCCGCCGATATCGTGTTCGAGGATGGGCGCTTCTCCATCATCGGCACCGATCGCAGCATGGACATCATCCAGCTTGCCTCGACCCAGCGCGCTCGCGCGGCCCAGGGTGAGGATGTGACCACGCTGGATGCGGCCGAGGTGGCCAACATCGACGCCCACACGTTCCCGAACGGGTGCCATATCGCCGAGGTCGAGATCGATCCCGACACCGGGCATATCTTCGTGGTGCGCTACAGCGTGACCGACGACGTGGGCAAGGCGATCAACCCGATGATCGTGCGCGGCCAGGTGCATGGCGGCGTGGCGCAGGGCGTAGGCCAGGCGTTCCTCGAGCGCACATCCTACGACCCGAGCAGCGGGCAACTGCTGTCCGGCAGCTTCATGGACTACACCATGCCCCGTGCGGACGACCTGCCGGACATCGAGGTCGAGTTCATCGAGGTGCCTTGCATATCCAATCCGTTGGGCGTGAAGGGTGCCGGCGAGGCTGGCGCGGTTGGCAGCCCGCCAGCGGTGATAAACGCGCTGATCGACGCGCTAAGCCCGATGGGCATCACGCACATCGACATGCCGGCGACGCCGGAAGTCGTGTGGAGAGCCTTGGAACTCGCGAAGGCAGCCTAAACTTTCTTCGCATCCCCCCCTCCCCGTGTGGGAGGGGGGATAAGAAGGAAAATCTACAAAGAGTTCGGGAAACCGGCATGGCGTTGCCGCCACCCGCCGCCGATCCTCAAACCAGTCCCAGCACTCCCAGCAGCGCCCCACCCCCAAGCAGCCACAGCGGGTGCAGCTTCGTCGTCATCGATAGCGCGACGACGACGGCGGTGATCGCCGCCAGTATCCAGTCCGTGTCGGCGGACATGACGATCAGGCTGGCCGACGCGCAGACCAACCCCACTGTCACGGGAACAATCCCGGATTGCGCCACGCGGCGCCAGCGTGCGGCACGGAAGCGGTCCCAGACGCTGACAGTGAACCCCGTCAGCAACGAGGCGGGACCGACGATGCCAGCCATGGCGACCAGCGCGCCCGGCAGGCCCGCGACCTGCCAGCCGATCAGTGCGCAGATCATCAAATTGGGGCCGGGAGCCGCCTGGGCAAGCGCGAACAGGGAGGTGAATTGGGTGGCGTTCAT
>JANXXW010000517.1 GCA_025350425.1 Rhodospirillales bacterium | reverse complement strand
CCGGCGTGCGGATGCGGGCCCCGATGATGGCCATCAACACGGTGGCCGCTGGCGGCGGCTCCATCCTGCACTACGACGGCACCCGCTTCCGCGTCGGCCCCGACAGCGCCGGCGCCAACCCCGGCCCCGCCTGCTACCGGCGCGGCGGTCCGCTTACCGTGACCGACGCCAACGTGTGCGTGGGCAAGATCCAGCCGACCCATTTCCCACCGATCTTCGGCCCCGACGGCGACCAGCCACTCGATGCCGAAATCGTACGCGAAAAATTCGCGGCCCTGGCGGACGAGATCGGACGTGATCCCCGTGACGTGGCGGAAGGCTTCCTTCGCATCGCCGTCGCCAACATGGCCAACGCGATCAAGCAGGTCTCCGTCGTCAAAGGCCACGACGCCACCCGCTTCGCGCTGCAATGCTTCGGCGGCGCCGGCGGCCAGCACGCGTGCCTCGTCGCCGACGAACTCGGCATGGAGACGGTATTCATCCACCCCTATGCCGGCGTCCTGTCCGCCTATGGCATGGGCCTGGCCGACCAGGCGGTGATGCGCGAACAGGCGGTCGAGACCGATTTCATCGAGGCCGCGCTGCCCCGTCTCGAAGCTCTCGCCGACCGCCTCGCCGCCGCCGCCGCCGCCGAACTCGCGACCCAAGGGGCCGACCCCGCCGGCATCCTCGTCGCCAGGAAGCTCCACCTCCGCTACGCCGGCACCGAAGCCAGCCTGATCGTGGATCTTGCGGGCGTGGCTGCCGCCAGTGCCGCCTTTACCGCTTCCCACCGCGCCCGCTTCGGCTTTGCCACCCCGGAGCGCCCGATCACCGTCGAGGCCGTCGCGGTGGAGGCCGTCTCCCCCGGCGAGGCTATCCGCGAGGCCAGCATCGAACCCGGCCCCCCGCCCTCGCCAATCGACACCGTTTCCATCTGGAGCGGCGGCGCCGCGCACCGCGCGCCGGTGTACGAACGCACAGCACTGCACGCGCAAAACCGCATCGAGGGGCCCGCCCTGATCCGCGAGGCCAACGCCACCACGGTGGTCGAACCTGGCTGGACCGCCGAGGTCACGGCGCTGGACCACATGCTGCTCCGCCGCGCCGCTCCGCGCGACACGCGCATCGCCGGCGACGCCGCGCGGGTGGACCCGGTGCTGCTCGAATTGTTCAACAACCTGTTCATGAACGTCGCCGAACAGACCGGCGCCGTGCTGCAGAACACCTCGCTCAGCGTCAACATCAAGGAACGGCTGGACTTCTCCTGCGCGATCTTCGACCCCGAAGGCGGCCTCATCGCCAACGCCCCGCATGTGCCGGTCCATCTCGGCGCCATGGGCGAGAGCGTCCGCACTGTCATCGCGCTGCGCGGGTCCACCTTGCGGCCGGGCGATGTCGTCGCGCTGAACAACCCGTTCAACGGCGGCACCCACCTGCCCGACGTCACCGTCATTACCCCGGTGTTCGACGAGGCCGGCCAGCGCATCCGCTTCTTCGTCGGCAGCCGAGGCCACCACGCCGATATCGGTGGCATCACCCCTGGCTCGACGCCGCCCGCCTCCAAAACACTGGAGGAGGAAGGCGTCGTGATCGACGATTTCCTTCTGGTGGAGGCCGGCCACTTCCGCGAGCCCGAGTTCCGCGCCCTCCTGGCCGGCGCCCGCTACCCCGCCCGCAGCCCGGACGTGAACGTCGCCGACATCAAGGCGCAGGTCGCCGCCAACCAGAAAGGCGTGCAGGAACTCACCCGCGTCGTCGCCCAGTACGGCTGGGAGATCGTACGCGCCTATATGGGCCACGTCATGGACAACGCGGAGGAAAGCGTACGCCGGGTGCTCGCCACCCTCGAAGGCGGCGAGTTCCTCTACCGCATGGACGACGGCGCGCCGCTCCAGGTACGCATCAGCGTGAACCAGGCTGCCCGCACCGCCCGCGTCGATTTCACCGGCACCGGCGGGCAACAGGCCAGCAACTTCAACTCGCCCCCGGCCGTCACCCGCGCCGTCGTGCTCTACGTGTTCCGCTGCCTCGTCGGCACCGACATCCCGCTCAACGACGGCTGCCTCAAGCCGATCGAGATCGTCATCCCGCCCGGCACGTTCCTCTCGCCCAAGCCGGGGGCAGCCGTCGTCGCCGGCAACACCGAGGTCTCCCAGGCGACCTGCAACGCGCTGTTCGGCGCGCTCGGCATCCTCGCCTGCAGCCAGGCCACCATGAACAATTTCCTGTTCGGTGACGCCACGCGCCAATACTACGAGACCATCTGCGGCGGCACCGGCGCCGGCCGGGAGTTCGACGGCACGTCGGCCATCCAGACCCACATGACCAACACCCGCATGACCGACCCCGAGGTGCTGGAGCTGCGCTATCCCGTTATCCTCCAGGAATTCTCCATCCGGCGCGGATCGGGTGGCACCGGACGCCAGCGGGGCGGCGATGGCGCGCGGCGGCGCATCCTGTTCCGCGAACCCATGACCGCCGTCATCGTGGCCTCGCGCCGAACCGTGGCCCCGTTCGGGCTCGAAGGCGGCGGCGAAGGTGCCGCCGGCCGCCAGTGGGTGGTCCGCGCCGATGGTCGCACCGAAGCCTTGTCCGGCACCGCCAGCGCGGAATTGAAACCAGGCGACAGCTTCGTGATCGAGACGCCCGGCGGCGGCGGCTTCGGGACCTAGATGCGCGCCGCGCGCCTGCTGCTCGCAAGCGCCGGGGCAGTTCTGGCGCTGGTCATACTCGCCGCCTGGCTGGTGCCGGGGCAGCTCGACTGGAACCGTTTCCGTCCGGAGATCGAGCGCCTCAGCTCCGCCCATCTTGGCCGCGAGGTGCGGATCAAGGGACCGATCACTCTTACATTGCTGCCGCAGCCCGTCATCACCGCATCGGCCATCACCGTCGCCGGCGCAGCCCCGATCCGCGCCGACACCCTGCGCCTGCGCGTCGGCCTCGCGGCACTGCTTGGGGGCCACATCGAGGCGGCGGAGTTGGTGCTTCATGGCGTGGACATACGCATTCCCTGGCCGCTCCCGGCCGACACCTATCCGGTGCGCCCGCCCACCTGGCTCGCGGCCGTCTCCGCGCGGATCGAGCAAGGGCGGCTTTCTGTCGGCCAGCTCACCTTCACCGGCGTCGACGCGACTCTCACCACCGGCACGATCACGGGCAGCTACGCCGCCGCCGGCACCGGGCAGCTGTATGGCCGCGCCTGGCATTTCACCGCGCGCCTGACCCAGCCCGGCGGCGACGGGTCGGCGGCGCTTGACGCCACGCTGGACGGCCAGGGGCCGGTGCAAGGCATCGGCGCCACGCTCTCCGGCCAACTCGGTGGCGACGGCTCCTTCGGCGGACGCGTCGCAGGACGCGGGCCCGACCTGTCGCAGTTGCTGCCCGCGCCTGCCGTCGCGTTCAGCGCCGAAGGCCGCGTCACCGTGGCCGACGGGCTCGCCGCAGCCGATGACCTCGCGGTCGATATCGGCGGCTCCCCCACCAAGGCGGCGATGGCGTTCCGGGTCATGCCCACGCCTCGCCTCGACGTGACGCTCGCCGCCAGCCGCATCGATCTGGACGCCTGGCTGCCGACCCTGGCGCACGCCAACGCCACGGCCCTGCCGCTCGGGATCGACCTGTCCGCCGAGGCGGCCCAACTCGCGGGCGGCACTTTGCGGCGGCTGCGCGCCACGATCGACCTGTCCGGCACCGACGCCGAAATCCGTGAGTTCTCGGCCATCCTGCCTGGTGACGCGAAGATGACGCTGACCGGTCGCGCCTCCCGCGCCACCGTCGGCGCCGGCACCACGGCCCTTGATGCCGACATCGCACTTTCCTCGCAAAATCCGCGCGCGACCCTGGCCTGGTTCGGCGCGGCGCTCGCGACCTTGCACCCAGGTGCCAACCAGGCTTCGGCGCCACCGCCCGAAACGTTGCGCGAGGCCGATCTCAAGGCACATGTGTCTCTGACCGCCGAACGCCTGTCCGCCACCGCGCTGACCGGCACGCTCGACGGCTCCCCGATCCAGGGCGACGCTACGCTGACTTTCGGCCAACGCCTCGCCTATCAGGTGCATTTGTCGCTCGACGCGTTGTCGCTCGACCCATGGCTGCGGCAAGGCGCGTTCAACCCCGGCCCCGCTGACCTAGACGTTGTCATCGACGTCCGCGCCGCCACCTGGCGCGGCCACAAGGTCGCGCCCTTCCATCTCGATGCGGCCATGGTACCTGGCCGCACCACCATCCGGGCATTGCAGTTGGGCACCGAGGGCGTCCGCGCGTCCCTCGCCGGCACGCTGGTCGAAGGCGGCCGCGTCGCGGACGGCATGCTGAATGTCATCGCCGATAGTGGCGCGCAGTTGGCGGGCCTGTTCCCGGCCATATCAGCGTCGATCAGCGACAATGTCCCGCTGATGCTGCGCCTGCCGTTACACGCCCATGCGGAAGTCGCCGGCCCGGCCCAGGCGCTCGCAACCCACCTGGCGCTCGACCTTGGGGATCTCCGGATCACTGCCGATCCCGTTATCGACGTGCCCGGCCTGACCTGGTCCGGACCGCTCACCATGCGCCACCCCGGCGCGCCTCGGCTGGCCGAGTTGCTCGGCGTCGGTGGTGCGCCAGCATGGCTCGGTGACGGCTCGTTCGCCCTGGTGGCCCAGATCGCCGGCAGCCCTGTCAAATGGACCGCCAACAGCTTCGACATCGCCGCCGGATCTCTGCACGCGACGGGACAACTCACGCTGGACGCGACGAACGCGCGCCCCCGCCTGACCGGGCAGATCCAGGCCGACACGCTGCCCCTGCCACTCCCGTATATCCGTTCGCCCGAACCGCTACCGATCCCGTCTCTCGCGGCATGGCAAGCCAACATCGCCATCCAGGCCGGCTCGGTCCTGCTCAGCGGCTCTCCGACACTGGAGCAGGCATCGGCCAACCTCGTGCTCGCCGACGGCGTCGCCAGGCTGGAAACACTGCAGGCGCAGCTCGGCGGCGGCCAGCTTACCGGAACCGCATCCCTCGACACGGCGCATGAGCCGCGCCGCCTCGCCACCACCATGGCTCTGTCCGGCGCCACCATCGGCGGCCCGCTGTTCGGCCTGCCGCTCGATCTCGTGTCGGGCACCCTCGATGGCAGCTTGTCGCTGGAAGCCGCTGGCAGTTCGCCCGCAGGATTGCTGGCCACAGCGGCTGGAACGCTGCATCTGGGCGTCCGCAACGGCACGCTCGCCGGTCTTGATCTTGCCCGTGTCATCGGCAACCTGTCGGAGGACACGGTTCGGGCCAGCCTCGCGGGCGGCAGCATGAGGTTCGATCGCCTCGGCATGGATGCCACCCTCGATCGCGGCCAGCTGACCATTGGCAGCGCCATGGTCGCGGCACCTAGCGGCCAAATCCGCATCAGCGGAGCGATCGACCTGCCGAACGCCACCGCCGCCCTGCACTTCACCGCACGGCCCCTCGTTCTAGACCCGCCGGATATCGGGCTGACCATCACCGGCGCGTTGAGCGC
>JANXXW010000512.1 GCA_025350425.1 Rhodospirillales bacterium | reverse complement strand
TATGAAGCCATCTGTAAAATATGGACAAACGAGCCGGAAAGATTCACCCTAAATCCGAACCATCAAATGCCGGGACTAAACATCTAGATGTCATCGTTCAAGGCCTGCGAGGCGGCACGCTGAAAGCCTCTCGTTTCCAAGTCTTGCGGCGGAATCACTATGCCAGCTGCCACGATATCCCACGCGAATCGATGCGAGATGCAGAGAGTCACAGCCAGCTCGGCTTGTGATGTAGTGCCAAGCGATTCAGATTCTCAGTGCCGCTGGTAAGAGACACGGCCCGGCGGCGGGCGGGTTCTTCGGGCCGCTGGCGCTGATCGCGCATCAATACGAAAGCGCCGAACTAGCCGTTTTGAGTTTTGCCCACGTGGAACAGACATCACGCGGCTGTTGCTCTAATGGCGCAACCCGACTCCACTTGCCGCGCGCGCTGCGGGCGCCCTGAATGGCGCAAGGCTGGGGCGGTCGAGGATCATGTCCGCCGCCTTCTCGGCAATCATGATCGTGGGCGCGTTCGTGTTGCCGCTCACCAGCCGCGGCATAATCGATGCATCTGCGACGCGCAGCCCTTCTACCCCATGCACGCGTAGATGATCATCAACGACTGCCATTGGGTCCGAGCCCATCTTGCAGGTGCCAACGGGGTGATAGATCGTTTCCGCGGTCTGGCGTACGTAAGCGTCGATATCTGCGTCCGATGTCGCCTGTCGCCCTGGCCCATACTCCTCACCCCGATAGGGATCGAACGCCTTCTGCGCCAGAATCTGTCGTCCGGTCCTGATCCCATCGCGCATCACCCGGACGTCCTCCCTGGCCTCCAGGTAGTTCGGCTGGATCGCCGGGTGCTGGCGCGGATCATTCGACCGGATCATGATCGTGCCCCGGCTCTCCGGGCGCGCCAGATTGAAATAGGCCATGAACCCGTGCTCGTTGGTGATCTTGCGGCCATGATCGTCATAGATCAGAAGTACGAAGAAATACTGCAGATCGGGCGCGATGATTTCCGGCCTGGATTTAACGAATGCCATCGCTTCCAACCCATGCGACGTCGCGGGCCCCGTCTTCGTCAGCATGTACTGCAGCAACGCCTTGGTCGCGCCGATCGGGCGGGTATGCGGCAGGAACGAGATCGGCTGGGTGCAGAATTGCTTGACCCCGGCCGCCAGGTGGTCCTGCAGATTGTGCCCCACCCCTTTCAGTTCATGCACCGGCTTGACACCCACCGAGAGCAGATGGTCGCCCTCACCGATGCCAGACAGCTGCAGCAATTGCGGCGAGTTGATCGCGCCGCCCGACAGGATCACCTCCCGCTCCGCCCGCATCGTGTGGACACGGCCGCCCTTGAGATATTCGACACCGACGGCGCGCCCATGCTCGATCAGCACCCGAGACGCCAGCGCATTGGTGATCACCTGGAGATTAGGCCGGTTCATCACTGGATGCAGATAGCAGCGCGCAGCGCTGGCGCGCTGGTTGCCCGCAATTGTGCTGTCCACCGGGCCGAAACCTTCCTGTTGCGCCCCGTTGAAGTCATCGGTCATCGGAAAGCCGCCCTGCAGCCCGGCTTCTAACCACGCTTTGGTCAGCGGGTGCGTGATCGCCGCCATCCGGCTCGTCAGCAGCGGCCCGTCCCCACCATGATAGTCGCTGGCACCCGTTTCGCGGCCTTCGGACCGTTTGAAGTAGGGCATGCAGTCATCATACGACCACCCGCGATTACCGAGCTGCGCCCACATATCGTAATCTGACGCATGGCCGCGGATATAGACCATCCCGTTGACCGCGCTCGATCCGCCCAGCACCTTACCGCGCGGCCAGAACATCACCCTTCCGTCCATGTGTGGCTCGGGTTCGGTGTGATATCCCCAATCGAGCGCACCCGACTTCATCAGTGCCAGGTATCCGGCCGGCATCTTGATGAACATGTTACGGTCCTTGCCACCTGCCTCCAGCACGGCGACCGTCGCGTGCGGATCTGCGGACAACCTGTTGGCAAGTACACATCCCGCCGATCCGGCACCCACTACGATGTAATCAACCATGCCTTGCTCCTGTCGTCATCGCTTTGCTCCAGCCGTCATCGTTGTGGCCCCGACCAGCCGGTCACCGCGCCGGAAATAGACCCCTCGACGCCGTCGTTCTGC
>JANXXW010000487.1 GCA_025350425.1 Rhodospirillales bacterium | reverse complement strand
TGACGCTGGCCGCTGGCATCCCGGATCTCGCGGCGCTTTCGCCCATCGCGGGCCGTCATTTGCCGGGCTTCACCAGCCTCGCGGTCGGGGCGCGGGTGACGGACCGGGATGGCGGTTTCAGCCGCGGGGTCACGCTGCGCGATATCGCGATCACCGCGCCGCAGGGCGATCTGGCCGGCACCAGTGCCTGGCGCTACGGCGGACGGCCGGAGTTTGACGCCGACATTTCATCCAAACGCCTGGATGTCGATGCGGTGCGCGCCGTTCTCGCCGCCCAGCCGAGATCTCCCACGCCAATTTCGGCGCCGCTACCCGCGCCGTCTCCCGCGCCGTCCGTGGCACCATCTTCCGGCGTGCCACCGGACCAGCCCAACGTTCCGGCCCACCTCATTCCCGATACCGAGCTCCCGTTCGCGGCGTTGAACCGGGCCGATGGCGATGTTCGGCTATCCGTGGGCGAACTAAGGGTGGCCGGCTTGGCGTTCACCGAGTTCGTCGGTCATGCGGTGCTGCGGGATGGCAAGTTGGCCTTGGACCCCGTCGGTGGCCAAGGCGACGGCGGCCGGTTGGACATCGCGGCCAACGTGGATGCGAGCGTGGCGGAGCCGCCGGTGCGGCTATTCTTGCGCGGCGACAGGCTGGCGGTGAAGCCATGGCTCGCGGCGTTCGGCTGGCCGGACGATGCCGCCGCCGATGCCGACCTGTCGGTTGATCTGCGTGGCCAGGGTCGCACCCTCCGCACGCTTGCCGCTGGTCTGGATGGCCATGTCGCGCTGGCTGTCGCGGACGGCGAAATTGACAACAAGATGCTCTCGACGGTGCTCGGGGGCTTTCTGCGGGCCGCGCGTCTGCCCGGTGATCTCGGCGAGGGACAAACGACCATCCGGTGCCTCGCGGTGCGGCTGGACGCGGCGCATGGACTGGTGGCAGCCACGACCATGGTGCTGGATACCACGAGGCTGATGCTGCAAGGGACGGGAGAGGTCAATCTGGCTGATGAACGGATTGCGTTGCGGCTCCGGCCGCTGCTGCGGATCGGCGGCCCTGGGCTGGTGGTGCCGATCCGGATCGGCGGCACGCTGCGGGAGCCCAAGCTGGCGCACGATTCTGGCGGTGCGCTCCGGGCGCTGATGGCCGGGGAACGACGTGCGCCAGATGCGTGCGCGCCGGCCCTGGCGAGTGCCATGCGGCCATGAAGCGATTTTGGACCGAGGCGACGACCCAGGCGGAGGAAGCCGGTTGGCGCGTGCTGCTCGACGGGAAGCCCGTCCGCATCCCCGGCGGCGGACCGTTGCTGTTGCCGTCGAGTTTGCTGGCCGATGCCATCGCCGCCGAGTGGCAAGTGGCTGGCGGCGCGGCTGGCGGGGAAATGTCCTATGCCGACCTGCCGCTCACCCGGCTTGTGGGAACGGCGCAGGAGCGCATCCTGGTGGATATGGAGCCGGTGATCCTCGAAATCTCACGCTACGGCGAAACGGATCTGTTGTGTTATCGCGTCGAAGAGCCAACGGCATTGGCCGACCGGCAGCATGAGGCCTGGCAGCCTTGGCTCGACTGGGCCGCGCGCGATCTCGGCGCCCCGCTTCGGGTGACGTCGGCCATGGTCCATGTCCCGCAGGAGCCGAGCGCGCTGGCCGCCCTTGCCGCTCGTGTGGCGACACACAGCCATCTGGAGTTGGCGGCCCTTGGCGTCGCGGTCCCGGCTCTCGGAAGCCTCGTGCTCGGATTGGCGATGGCCAGCTTTCGGCTGACGGCTCCGGAGGCGCACGCTCTCGCCACTCTGGAGGAGCGTTACCAGGCAGAGACCTGGGGCTGGGACGAGGAGGCCGCTTCCCGGCTTCGTCGCGTCGGCGAAGACTTGGCTGTGGCGGAGCGGCTGTTGACGCTGGCCCGATCATGAGCGCCAAGCGTCTCGTGATCACAGGTCGGGTCCAGGGCATCGGCTTCCGCCGCTGGATGCACATTCGGGCGCAGCGTATGGGCGTGTCGGGCTGGGTGCGCAATCGATCCGACAGTTCCGTGGAGGCATTGCTGGACGGGCCGGCGGATGCGGTGGAGGAGTTGCTGCGGGCCTGCCGCCGGGGTCCGCCCGGGGCGGAAGTGCGTTCGATCGAGGAGACCGCCGCCGATCCGGTGGAGGCGCCTGGCTTCGTCCTGCGCCCGACTGTTTGATGGCGTTCTTCGGCTCATTGCTGACTGAGTTCGTGGCGTTCGTTCACACCCATGCAGACTGGGCGGTACCGCTGGCCTTCTTGCTGGCCTTCCTGAAATCATTGGCCTTCGTGTCGCTGGTGGTGCCGAGCACGTTGATCATGTTGGCAATCGGCGGCCTGGTCAGTGCCAGCGGTGTAAGCCTCGTGCCGGTGTGGCTCGCGGTCAGCGTGGGTGCGGCACTTGGTGACTGGGTGTCCTACGCTGTCGGCTTTCGCATGAAGGATCGCGTCCGCACGATGTGGCCGTTTAGCAAACGCCCGACCTTGTTGCCGCGCGGGGAACGGTTCTTCCAACGCTGGGGGGCGATGAGCGTGGTGTTGTGCCGCTTCTTCAGCCCGCTGCGCGCCACCGTGCCGCTGCTATGCGGCGTGTTCGAGATGCCGCCGGTGAAGTTCCAGATTGCCAACTGGTGTTCCGCCTTTCTGTGGGCCGGCGCTTTGCTCGGACCCGCGAAGATGTTGACGGATTGGTTGACGTAAACGCCCATGACACAGCCTGAAAACCGGATCTTCGTACTGACGCTGTCTTGCGCCGATCGCCCACGTATCGTGCATTCCGTATCGGGCGTCCTGGCTGACCACGGCTGCGACATCGTCGACAGCGCGCAGTTCAGCGACGGTGAAACCCGTCGCCTGTTCATGCGCGTGAGTTTCGTCGGCATCGCGCAGCCGGTCGATCTGTTCGCGTTGGGAATCGCCTTCGCGCCAACCGCTGCGCGTTTCGGCATGGAATGGCGGTTGCACGACAGCCTCGACATCCCGCGTGTGCTGATCCTGATGTCGCGGTTCGGCCACTGCCTGAACGATTTGCTCTACCGCTACCGCATCGGTGCGCTGCGCATGGCGGTGCCGGCCGTGGTCTCCAATCATGCGGATTTTGCCGGGCTGTGCGAGGCGAACGGCGTGGCGTTCCACCATCTCCCGGTGACACGGGAATCGCGGGCGGTCCAGGAGGCGGCGCTGCTGGCACTGATCAAGGCCGAGCGCATCGATCTGGTGGTGCTAGCCCGCTACATGCAGGTACTCTCGACCGAACTGTGCCGCGAGTTGAGCGGCCGCGCGATCAACATCCACCATTCATTCCTGCCCTCGTTCAAGGGCGCGCGGCCGTACCACCAGGCCCATGCCCGCGGCGTGAAGCTGATCGGTGCGACCGCGCATTACGTCACGCCCGACCTCGACGAGGGGCCGATCATCGAGCAGGAGGTCCAGAGGGTCGATCACGCGATGAGCGCCGACGATTTCGTGGCCGCCGGGCGGGACGTCGAGAGCGTGGTGCTGGCCCGGGCAGTGCGGCTCCATCTGGAGCATCGCGTGTTCCCGAACGGCAACCGGACAGTGGTGTTCCGCTAGAAGTTCCGGCCGGGCATCCGGTGGCGGAAGGCCAGCGCCTCCGCCACGTCCTGCCGCCGTACGGGTGTCGAGTTCGCCAGGTCGGCGATGCTGCGTGCGACCCGCAATGCGCGGGTGTAGCCTCGTGCCGAGAGACGCAGGCGCTCAGCGGCCTGTTCAGCGAGGAAGCGTGCCTCGGGCTGCAACTCGAAGGTCGAGACGTCGGCTTCCGCGTTGTTGGGTCCGTTGCCGTACTGGCCCCTCGCGCGTTGCGCGGCGCGGGCATCTCGGATGCGGGCCGCGACGCGCTCGCTAGGCTCACCGCTGGGCGCGCGCGCCAGTTCGGAGGGCGGCACCGGCATGACTTCGACCGTGAGATCGATGCGGTCCAGCATGGGACCACTGATCTTGCCCTGGTAGTCCTCGCCGCAGCGGGGCGCCCGGCTGCATTCGCGCGTGGCGTCGCCGAGATAGCCGCAGCGGCACGGGTTCATCGCGGCGATCATCTGGAAGCGGGCGGGGTAGGTGATGTGCGCCATGGCGCGGGCGACCGTGGTGCGGCCGCTTTCCATCGGTTGCCGCAGTCCTTCGAGCGCCTGGCGGGGAAACTCCGGCAGTTCGTCGAGGAACAGCACGCCCCGATGGGCGAGGCTGACCTCCCCGGGGCGTGCGCGTTGGCCGCCGCCGGTCAGCGCCGCCGGGCTGGCGCTGTGATGCGGTTCGCGGAACGGCGGGCGCATGACGAGGCGGCCACCGTCGAGCAAGCCGGCGACGCTATGGATCATGCTTACTTCGAGAGCCTCACGTGGAGACAGGTCGGGGAGCAGCCCGGGAAGTCTTGCCGCGAGCATGGATTTACCGGCTCCGGGGGGGCCGATCAGCAACAGGTTATGACCTCCGGCGGCGGCGATCTCCAGGGCCCGCTTGGCGCTCTCCATGCCGCGCACGTCGGCCATGTCGGGGCCGGGCCGGACTGCGTGGGCGGAGGCTGGTTCGGGTGGAGTCAGGATCTGGACCCCGCGAAAATGATTGACCAGCGACAGCAGGTCCGGCGGTGCCAGGATTTCGATCCGGCCGGCCCAGGTGAGTTTAGGTAATGGAGTTGGAAACTAGGTAATGAAGTTGGAAACTGGGGAATGGAGTCGAAAACTAGGGAATGGAGTCGGAAACCAACATTTAGGGAATGAAGTTGGAAACTGACTGGTGATTTCGAGATCATCGGCTTGCGATGTCGTACGCGAAAGCGGGCAAGATCCCCACGCAGAAGAATTGGATAAAAGTAGTGGAGTCGTGGAATGGGGAATGGAGTCGTGGAATGGGGAATGGACTCATGGACTAGGGAATGGACTCGTGGATCACATTTTGGGGAACGGACTCGTGGACTACCGACGAACTCGTCAGTCTCGACGCTAACTAGCACCTCGAACTGGCATGTCAGCCGGACCGGCCCAGCACCCTCAACGCCTGATCCCTCGCACCCTCGGCGCCGCGCAGCATCGCCAGGATTGCCTCCTCCAACATCACCAGCCGGACTGCCGTTTCAGCGCAAGCCGACTGGGCGTCTGGGGCACCGGGGTCGCC
>JANXXW010000458.1 GCA_025350425.1 Rhodospirillales bacterium | reverse complement strand
CCTGGCGTAAGCAAATGGCCTAAAGCCAGAGCACCTGATCGATCCGATCCGCGTCGCCAGCCAGCATGGCCAGTCGATCGAACCCAAGAGCTATGCCGGCGCAGGCAGGAAGCCCGTGTGCGAGAGCGGCGAGGAACTCCTCGTCGAGCGGCCAGTCCTCCGCGCCGTTCAGGGCGTGGCGGCGGGCGCGATCCGCGACGAAGCGGGCGCGTTGTTCGATGGCGTCGGTGAGTTCGACAAAGGCATTCGCGAGTTCGATGCCGTGGACGAACAGCTCGAACCGCTCGGCGACGCGGGGGTCGGCGGGATCGCGCTGCGCTAGGGCCGCCTGGGCCGCCGGCCAGTGTGTCAGGAAGGTGGGATGCGGGCGGCCGATTGCGGGTTCCACGCGGGCGAGAAGCAGGCGAAAGAACAGGTCTTCCCAGTTCTCGTCAGGCCGGAGCGCCATTCCCGCCGAAGCCGCGAGCGCCTCGGCATCCCCGGCGGTGCCGAGGACATCGGCCCCGGCATGGCGACGAAAGGCTTCGGCCACCGTCAGGCGCTCAAAGCGCGTCAGGTCGATCGTGGCACCGCTCACGCGGATTTCGGGCGGCAGGACGGCACGGAACAGGGCCTCGACCTCGTCCATGAGGTCGCCCATGCCAAACCCGGGCCGATACCATTCCAACATGGTGAATTCGGACGCGTGGCGCGTGCTGCCCTCGCCGTTGCGCCAGACGCGGGCGAACTGGAAGATCGGGCCGGCGCCGGCGACGAGCAGGCGCTTCATGGCGAATTCCGGACTGGTGTGCAGCCACAGCTTTTCGCGGGTTCCGTCCGGGGCGATGCCCTCGGTGGCGAACGGCAGCAGGTGGACTTCCTCGCTGGGGGCCGGGACCGCGTAGGGAGTTTCGACCTCGGTATAGCCTCGCGCTTCGAAGAACGCTCGGGTGGCGGCGGTAAGCCGGGCGCGGCGGCGAAGGAAGGGGAGACGGTCGGCCAGACTGTCCGGGTGCCAGCGCGGGGTCACGGCAGGCGTAGCAACCGGCCCTCGGCGACGATGACGGCGTGACCGCCGACGGAGACACCGGTGACCGGACCGAATGTTACGCCCATGTCGGCGTAGGTGGTTTCGGTGTTGAGATAGCTCGGGCGGCCCATCTCGACGCCCTGGGTGATGGCCAGCCGCAGCGTCCCGGAAAGTGAGGGTGCCAGCCCCTTGATGCTACCGGCAATAGCGGCCGCGGCGGAACCGGTGGCAGGGTCCTCCGGCACGCCCAGAGCAGGCGCGAACATCCGGGCGTGCAGGGCGGCGTGGCCGGGCGCCGTATCGGTTACGGCGAAACAGAACACGGCGCGGGACCACAGCGCCGGCTCGTGATGGTGCCAGCGGTCGCCGCGCAACACGGCCTGGGCCACGGCTTCCACGTCGATCACTGGCACGAACATCATGCCGTTGCCGTAGCCGGCCTCCCAGGCCGTGCCGGCGAGAAAGGAGGTATCGAGGCCGACCAGTTCGGCGACGCTGGCGGCGGTGAGGCTGACCGACCGGATCTCGGGCGCGCCAGTCACGAACAGGGTGGCGGCTCCGGGCGCCAGGGCGACGCGGACCGGACCGATCAACTCCTCGAACACGATTTCGGTATGGGCCTGCGTCAGGCCGCGTTCGGCCAGCACCACGGCGGTGCCGATGGTGGGATGGCCGGCAAACGGCAGTTCGCTGGTCGGCGTGAAGATGCGGACGCGCCAATGCGCCCCGGTGTCGTCGAGAGGGGTGACGAAGGTGGTCTCGGACAGGTTCATCTCGCGCGCGATGGTCTGCATCTGCGAGGTCGCGAGCGCGCTGCCGTCGAGGAAGACTGCGAGCGGGTTGCCGCCATAGGCCCTGTCCGTGAACACGTCGGTGATGATGTAGTCACGCATGGCGCGGGTTCGATTCCTTGCGGCGGGAGACGCGGGGGATTATGCGCCTATAATGCCGGATGGAATGACGTTGGAACAGGTGCGCGCCCGTACAATCCGCGACGCGGCCGGGCTGGTCGCGGCTGGCTTGGTGCCAGCGGCCGACCGGGCGGCGATCGAGGCGGTGGCGGCGCGATACGCCATCGCGTTGCCGGCGGCGATGCGGGCGCTGATCGAGTCGGCGGACGATCCCATCGGGTTGCAGTTCGTGCCCGACGCGGGGGAGTTGGTGACGGCGGCGAACGAGACGGGCGATCCTATCGGGGACGAGGCGCTGTCGCCGATCAAGGGCATCGTGCATCGCTATGCGGACCGGGCGTTGCTGAAACCGCTGCTGACCTGCCCGGTGTATTGCCGCTTCTGCTTCCGCCGCGAACAGGTGGGGCCGGATGGCGGTGTGCTGACCGAGGCGGAACTGGCAGCGGCGTATGAATGGCTGGCCGCGCGGCCAACGATCCGCGAGGTCATCCTTACCGGCGGCGATCCCCTGATGCTCTCGCCCCGGCGGCTGGGTGCGATCGTGGACGCGCTATCGGCGATCCCGCATGTCGATACGATCCGGGTGCATAGCCGCGTGCCCGTGGCCGATCCGGCGCTGGTGACGGCCGGCCTGGCGGGGGCGTTGCGAACCGGGAAGGCGATGTGGCTGGTATTGCACGCCAACCATGCGCGCGAGTTCACTCCCCAGGCACAGGCGGCGGTGCGGCTGATCCAGGCCGAGGCGATCCCGGTGCTCGGCCAATCCGTGCTGCTGCGCGGCGTGAACGACAGCGAGGCGGCGCTGGAGGCGCTGTTCCGCGCGATGCTGGCAGCGCGGGTCAAGCCGTATTACCTGCATCAGCTGGATGCGGCCCCGGGAACAGCGCGGTTCCATGTGCCGATCGCTGAGGGCCAGCGCCTGTTGCGCGCGTTGCGCGGACGGGTGACCGGGCTGGCGTGGCCGACCTATGTGCTCGACATCCCCGGCGGGTTCGGCAAGGTGCCGCTCACTCCCGAGTACCTCGATGGTGATGCAGTCCGCGATCCAACAGGCCGCGTGCATTCGTTATAGGACATAACTATCTGCCGGTCAGCTCTGCGATCCTGGCCTCGAAAGCGCCGATATGGTCTTTCATATCGAGGTGCTTTTCCGCCCACTTCCGGGCTTTTCCGCGCAGCTTCCGGGCCTTTTTCGTATCCTCCAACAGGTCCAGAACGGCCAAAGCGAGACCCTGTGGGTCGAGTGGGGGGACCAGCACGCCGGTCTCGCCGTCCATGATCAGCTCCCGCACCGGCTCCACATCGCCCGCGACGATCGCGCATCCCGCTGCCAGAGCCTCGCGCAACGACCAGGAAACCACGAACGGATAGGTCAGGTAGACATGCGCGTCGGACCGCTGGAGCAGTTTCACATAGGTGGGATAGGCGACCTGGCCGGGCATCAACACGCGGGATTTATCATATTTGCCAGCGAGTTCAGCCTCGAAATGCGCACGCCACGTGGTGTTCGCCAAGCGCGCGCCGTAGCTCACGTCGTTGCCGCCGACCAGCACCACCTTGAGATCCGGCCGCGCCCGCAACAGGTCGGGCAGGGCGCGCATGATGACGTGGAAGCCCCGGTAAGGCTCCAGGTTCCTGGCGACGTAGGTGACCAGCTTGTCTTTCGGGCCGATCTCGAACTCGCCGATCCGCAAAACCTCCTTCCGCGCTGCCGGATCGGGCTTGCAGGTTTCCAGCCTGGCGCCTTCAGGAAGCACATGGATCCGGTCGCGCGCCCATTCGGGATAGCGGCTTAACTGCCACTGGGTGGGGGTCTGGCCGTGCTCCTCGAGCGAAAGAGCGAGCAAATTCACCACGTTCATGGCCCGGATGCGAGCGAAGCGGTCGCTGGACAGGGGGAATTCCTGGTCGAAATTCACGTCCTGCCCGGTGGTGCGATAGTAGAACTCGAAGTAGCCCAGGATCGGCACGCCTGGCCACACGTCCACGAGGTTCAGCAGCTCGCCCCAGCCGTGATGGCCGATGATGATGTCCGGGACGAAGCCGAGATTGCGCAGGTTCTCGGCCGATGCCGCCACCGCCGCCGCGCGCCGGGCTGCGATGTCGTAGTCGCGCGCATTGGGATGCACGCCCTCGGTCTCGCCCTTCGGCATTTGATACGATACCCGCCGCACACCGGTGATGGTATTCGCATTCGGTTCCGAAATGAACACGACATCGTTCTTGGGGTTGGCCAGGAGATGGCAAACGATGTGGTAATACTGACCAGGGAAGTTCTGGTGGATGAATAAGTATTTCACGCGTCTTGAGAGACCGGTTTTCTCGGCTCCATCCTCGGAGAGCGTTTCGCCTTTCCCTGTGCCCGCTTGGACTGCGCGGGAGCCCCAGGCATGTCGATGGCCGGGCGCTCGCCCTTCGCGTGAATGGCGATGACCAGCGACTCCACCGCCGCGAGGCTCGGAGCCTCGCACGCCCCGCCCTCGTCGACCGGCCCGGCCATGGACCCGTCGATGAAGCTCGCAGCGTAGGAGCATGTCATGCCGGCGGCGGCCTTCCCGCGCAGGCGCACGCGAAAGCCCAGGATCGGCAGCGCCATGCCACGGCTACCGCAGAATTGCCCGCCCTCGACCCATGGCGACGACCACCCGCGGCCCAGCACTACCTGATATTCGATATCGTCAGCGTCGATGACGCTCAGTGGCGCGAGCGCGAAGCCCTCGATCCACTGTTTGCTGCCCACAGTGCCAAGCCACTGGCCGAAATACCCTCCGGTGTCGCCCTGGGTCTGGATATGCGCCAAAATCTCCACCGGAACCGGCGCCGTATCACGCGCAATTGCATGCGTGACCGGCGTGGCGACCGCCGCCTGGGCCTGCACCATGGCCGCCTCCCGGTCCAGCAACCGCAGCACCTGGATGTCGGGCGCCCCGTCCTGGGCGTTTGCCGCCTGGTAGATCGTGACCATGAGGTGTTGGGCCGTGCCGATCACGCGCACCAGGGCCGCGTCTCCCATCGAGTTGAGCCAGCCGTCGGACCGGAACGAACTGATCTGTAAAGCGTCCGCCCGAGCCAGCATCCCCGGTGCGGGCGAAACACGCACGCTCGGCAGGCCGGTGGCGGGGTCCGCGATCTTCGACGGGGCATGCACGATACAGAACAAGCCGGGCTCCAGCCGCATCATGTGGCCGCTCACCTTCAGTTCGGAGACGATGGTGCCGGGAGCCGTGGCGAGGGTGGGTGGTGGTTCAGCCATGAATGTACGCTCCGAGTCGATCCGAGGTAGTCTT
This sequence comes from Rhodospirillales bacterium, assembly GCA_025350425.1. Classification (GTDB taxonomy): domain Bacteria; phylum Pseudomonadota; class Alphaproteobacteria; order Acetobacterales; family Acetobacteraceae; genus JANXTF01. Next base: position 8,454 of record JANXXW010000458.1, on the reverse strand, counting down.
TCGGGCTGGAGCGCGCAACGAAAAGCGTTCCCCGTCCGGTTGCCGTGATGCCACTATCAGGGCGTCGTTGATGGTGGAGGGTGGGGCACCGAGCGGCAGTGCCCAGCCGCCAATCTTCGAAGTCAACGCGTGGAGCCGCACCCGCTCGGCTGGGACGCCGATGTCGAACACGGCGACGCGCAGCCCGGCCTGCCAGGCAAGGCTGAGCGTGAAGCTCCACGTTTCCGGGCAGATGGAGGGTAGCCAGGCCAGATGCGCGCGCTGTGTCCGGACCAACGCCTCGCCGTCACATTCCTCATAGGGTCCGGTTACGAACACCCTTCCGGTGTCGAACAGCCGTGCGTCGTCCATGGTGTGCCCGACCACCACGAACTCCAGCGCCAGCTTTCGTGCCGCGGCGTCTCGCGCGCAACCAAGCAGGATCTCGTAGCCTTTTTCGATGCCGATGCCGCCGATCACGGCGACCCGGCAAGGCCCGCCCGGCAAAGGCGCGTCCGGTTGCCCTCGTACCACGTGATCGGATGGCTGGAGTTGAACGCGCAGGCCAGGGAAGTGCCTGTCGAGCCGGCGCGCCACGTCGCGAGATGGTACCACCACGCGCGCGGCGGCGGCGAAGTCGGCGGCCGATCGGACGCGCAACGCGGCGGTCGGTATCGCCTCCTCGATGAGACGGCCGGCATCGGCCACGCACGCGTCGCAAACCCCGGGGTCCAGCGGCTCACCGCAGAAGCGTCGCTCCGGACCGATCAGCGTGATGCGCGGGCAGATGCAGGCGTAGTCGTGGACATGGACCTCGACGGGCACCCCGAGCAGTGCCGCAAGCCCGGTCACAGCGTGGTGGTGGCCGAGCAGGTGGTGTATTTCGACGCGATCGGGCCGGTCCCGCCGCAGGAGGCGCGCGAGGGCGGGCAGTTGATCGGGCAGGGCGAAGCGCAGGTTGGGAAAGCCACCCTCCACACCGTCGCCGACCGCGCATAATCCCCGGCGATAGGCGTCCCCGGGGTGTTCCGGTTCAGGCTCGCCGTCCCGCACAGGCACCGGGCGCAGCACGATGGCCCGAAATCCGGCCGCGCGAAGCTCGACGCAGCGTGCCCGGATCGCGCGTTCCACACCGCCGCCGCTGTCGTGGGTCACCAGGATGGTGGCGCCTGTTGGCCGCCGGCCCGCTGCCCACCGCGCCGAATCAAGCCGAAATCGTGCGGAGGCCAATGGGTCCTGCGCCCCGTGGGCGGCTATCATCGCGTCATAGCCGGGATAGCGGCGCTCGATCACGGCGCCGTTGCGTGCCAGCAACGCCGGGCGGGCAGCGCCGAACGATGCGCCGCCGAGATGGGCCACGAACACGCCGGGGGCGGCCACATGCCGCCAGCCGAGGTGGCGGGCACGCAGGCAAAAGTCGTTCTCCTCGCCATAGCCTTGGGCGAACAGGTCCTCGCGCAGTGCCCCCACGGAATCGAAGCACTCGCGCCTGATATACATGCAGAAGCCCACGGCGGTCGGGATCTCGACCGCGATGCCCCGATTCACCCGCGCCGCCAGGGCCGCCAGCCGGCGTGTGTCCGCTTTGGACGGATGCGGGTTGCCGCCGCCGGGTTGGGGGTAGCTGACCAGGGTTGCGTCGTTGGACAGCGGTGTGGCGGTGCCGATATCCGGCTCCGCATGAACTAGGGCGCGCAGAGCCGCCAGCCAGCCGCGCGGCACCAGCGTGTCGCTGTTCAGCAGCACGACGTCGTGGGGCGCCGCCGCGCGCAGCCCGGCGTTCGCCGCTGCCGGGAAGCCGCCGCTGACCGGCCGGCGGATCAGCGTTATGGCTCCATCGGCGGCGAGCCTGTCGAGTGCCAGCGCCAACGCGGGCTCGGGCGTTGCGTCATCGACTGCCACGATCCGCGTGCCGGCTGGGACTGTGGCCCGCACGCTGGCGATGCAATCGAGCGTCACGCGCAGTCCGCGATGGACTGGGATCACCACCACGACCGACCGGTTCGGCGCCGGTTCGGCGTGGACCGGCGAGCCCTTGATGGCGGCCGCGACCGATGCCCCGCCGAGGATCGAGGAGGGTATGCCCACAAGTGTCTCGCCACCAGCGATGCCATGTGCGATTGCGGCCGCTAAGCATTGTTCGGCACCGGGGAACAGCGGGCTTCCGGTCAAGGCCCGCCCATCGGCGCCATGGACATGGATCGCTCCCGCATGGACCGGAAGCTCGGACAGTGCGATCTCGAAGCCCCGGGCCCGCACATAGGGACCTAACCCTTCCGGCGCGGGGCCCGACAGGCGTAGCCGGGTCACGGGAAACTTGCCAGCCGGCTCGATCAGCAGCTCCGGTGGCAGGTCCGGTGCGCCCGGATGCCAAGCCCAGCCCGCGACGCCGCCATCTGTGACAGACACGACGCCCTCGATGCGGAACATGCGAGCGATACGCAACGGGCTGCCCAGCAGATGCCGTCCGTGATCGGTGATCGAGACCGTATTGGTATTCGGCGGCACCGCATCGCCCTGACGCCACGGAACCCGTCGGCCGTCCGCGCGCACAACCAGCCGCGCATCGTCACCTGGAGAAATCCCGAGAAGCCGGTCCGGCCCGACGTGGCACCATCCCCGAGCCTGGCTCCCCCGCACGATCGCATCGGCCAACACGCCGACTTCATGCGCTTCGAACAACACGTGGCTTGCGAGTGCCATCGCAAGGTCGGCCGCCGCCTGTTCGGCCTGACCGGCCGACCGCGCGGCGGCCGCTGCCCCGAGCCAGGCGGCGAAGATGTCGTGCTCGGCGGCGACCTGTAAAAATAGTGTTCGCGCGAAGGGATCGGCCGTTGCCACCAGCAGGAATGCCAGCGACATCGCGATCACAGGGTCATGCGGCGCCAATCGGTGCGCCCGCTCGAACCAGCGTTGTGCATCCGCGAGGTCGCCCTGCGCACGCTGTAATTCGCCCTGCCGCCACGCTTGAACTGCGAGATTGCCGAGAGCCGATTCCTGTGTTCGTGGGTTCGCCGCCACGCCCTAGCGGGTGCCCGTGCCGACTTTCCGGCCGGCATTGCGCGCCTCGGGTACAGGTTCGGGGATCGCCACCGGTTGCGCGGGCTCGGGGAGTGCTGCGATATCGGCGCGGGTCTCTTCCAGGCCCTGCGCCAGAGCCCGCTCCAACCATATGCGCGCCTGCTCGAGATCGGTCTCTCCCGCGAGGTTGCGAGTGAGATAGCGGCCCAGCATCATCTGCGCGTGGGCATGTCCGCGTTCGGCTGCTGCGCGAAACAGGCGTTGGGCCGCGATCCGGTCCATCGGAACCTCGTGCCCGCCGCCCAGCATTGCCGCCGAAGCGAACATCGCGCCGACATGGCCATGGGCTGCGGCCTTCTCGAACATGCCTAGCGCAGCCGCGTGATCCTTCAGCCCGCCGCGTCCGCTCACATGCAGTTCCGCCACCGCTACTTGGGCTTCCAGCATTCCGGTTTGCGCCGCACGTTCGATCCAGGCGCGACCCTCCACGGCATCTGGTTCTACCCCACGGCCGTCCATCAGCATGCGCCCATACCAGAACTGCGCGTTCACCACACCTTCCGCCGCCTTGCGTAGCCATTGCGCGGCGGCGCGATCGTCAGGCTCGGTGCCGACGCCCTGGGCCAGGCAGATACTATAGTTATACGCTGCCACGAGGTCGCCGGCCGTGGCCGCCTCCTCGAACCATTCCCGAATTCGCACCCGGTCGTCCTCGGTGGTCTGGCCGCGGAACACGAGCGCGGCGAGGTCGTAGCGGGCGCTGGCCTCGCCGGCCTCGGCCGATATGCGGAACCAACGAGCGGCTTCCTGCGGATCGCGCGGCACACCGGCTCCGGTCAGGTATAGCAGCCCGAGCGCGCGCGCGGCCGTCTTGTGCCCAGCCTCTGCCGCGCGGCGAAACCACATCGCCGCCTCCGCATGGTTCGGCGGCAAGGACCCGCCGCGTGCGTAGATGTCGCCGACCACGGCCGCCGCCTCCGGATCGCCCTGCAGCGCAGCCCTGCGCAGCCAAGATTCGCCCTCAACCGCGTTGACGTTGCCGCCGATCCCTTCCAGCAAAGCGCGGCCGTAGCGGGCCTGGCCGGCGCGCACGCCCTTTTCGGCCGCCTGTCGGTAAAGGTCGGCCGCGACCGCCGGATCCGCGATGACGCCGACCCCTTGCTCGGTGATGACGCCGAGCAAATACTGGGCGGTGCCTAGCCCCGCCGAGGCTGCCCGCGCGAGCAACTCGGCGATGACAGCATCATCCTGTCCGGCATGTGGGTGGCCCATCTTCGCCAGAGCGTAACCGAGGCATCCCTGCGGACAATTCGCATCCGCCGACTTTTGATAGAGTTGCTTAGCCTCGCTCAGGTCGCGCAGTGTTTCCGGTCCTGACGTCAGAATGTAGGCCAGGAGCGCCTGCCCTTCGGAGGAGTCGCTCTGCGCCGACTTGCGCGCCCAGAAAGCGGCGCCCTCCCAGTCGGGCTTGGATTCGGCCTGGCCCGAGAACATGGCATTGGCGAAGCTGCCTGTCGTGATGCTCCCCGGAACGGCCCCTGGAGCGCCTGTCACGCCGTGAACGAGCAGCGAGCCGAGCAATGATTGCGCCTCGACGAACCCCTTTCGCGCCGCCCGTTCGAGCCAGCGTGCGCCCTCGAGGCTATTGGGCGGCACTCCCGTGCCTTCGAGGTAGCAGCGCCCGACCAGGAACTCGGCCTCGGCAATTCCGGCGCTTGCGGCGTTGGCCAGGAGCGGGAACGCTCCAGACCGGTTGCCTTCCTCGATCATCTGTTGCGCGCGCCGTAGCTTTCTCGCCGGCGCGCCAACCAACCTTCCCAGGAACCCGGACATAGGCGTCAGGCTACCGGCCGCTCAGCGGCGAAAGACACGGACCGCCTCACGGTTCGCGCATCCCCTGTGACATTCCTGGGATGATACGCCCCAGGAAGTATCCGAGTATCGTGCGCTGGCCCACCCGAATGTCCGCGTTGACCGGCATTCCCGGTGTCATCCGGAACGAGGGCGGCAGATCGTGCAGCTTGACCTCGTCGAGCGTGATGCGCGCTTTGTAATATACTGGTCCGAGACCGGCTTCGTCGTCCTGCTGCGTAGGGCGGGTGACGGCCTTCATCTTATCCACGGTGGAATTGTAGTAGCTGTCGGCGCTGACGGTTCTGACCACGCCGGTAGCCGAGCCGTAAAGCACGTATTCGAACGTATCGAACTTGATCGAAACGGGATCGCCGGGATGTACGAAGCCCGCGTCGCGCCCGGCCACGTTGGCCTCTACTTCAAGTTGCGCGTCGCTCGGGACCAAGGTCATGAACTGGTCGCCGGATTGCAGGACCGATCCTACGGAGACATCGGTGATCTTCTGGACTACGGCGTCCTGCCCGGCCCTAAGATCCACCAGCTGGTGGCGCAACGCGGCCTTGTTGAGCTGCTCCTTGGCGTCCGACAGCTTGCGCTCCTGATCCGTGATCAATTGCGAGATCTCGGCGCGATGCTGCTCCGTAAATCCGTCGCGCTCGCGCAACATCGCGGTTAGGTCGCTGGTGGCCGAGGTAACCAAGTTGGTCGAGGATTGCAGCCCACGCTCGATCTCGATGCGGCTGTCTTTGGCGCTCAGTGTGTTCAGCTTGCTGCCGACGTTCAGCCGTTCCAGTTCGGTTCGCATGTCTTCCACCTGGCGCGCGCCGGTCAGCCGAGAGTTGTACGCTTTCACATCGCCGATCGCCCGCACCACTGCAGACTGCAGGCTGGCGATCTTCTCGCGATAGTTGGAGAGCTTGAAGTCGTACTCAGCCTTGCGCTGGCTGTAGACGGTCGCCTGGAACTTGCTTTCGGGTGTACCGTCCGAAACGTAAGGCTTGTCCTGGACTTCGTCCCGTAGCCGGTCCACCTCGGCCTTCAGACTGACGACCTGGGCTTGGTAGGTCCCGACATCGGCCGCCGTGAAAGTGGGATCGAGCTTAGCAAGGATGTCGCCAGCCTTCACCACCTGGCCTTCCTGAACCAGGATGGCGCGCACGATCGAGGTCTCCAGCGGCTGCACCACCAGCGACCCTGTCCTCGATATGACGCGGCCATTGGCTGTGACTACGCGGTCCACCGGCATGAATCCGGCTACCACCATCAAGCTTCCCACCATGGCGAAAATCGCCCAGATGGTAAGCCGGCCGCGCACTGGAACCGGGCGCGCGATCAGTTCGGCGGTAGGCGACTGGAACTCCAGCAACGCCGTTGTCGCGACCGCATCGCCGCGCGCGCGAACGCCGCGCCCTGTTCCAGCCACTGCAAGTTTGCCACTCATCGTCTCAACTCTCCAGTCCGTCGCCTACACGCGCATCCCACCGCCGTTACTCGGTCGGCCACCATGATATCCAGGCAGCCGCGATCGAACGGCTCGTCTCAGTCGCCGTGCGCCAGGGCCGGGAGCCCCGCCGGACGCTGGTTCTGGCCTTCCATGTGTCGGTTCTGCTGCAGCCAGAGCGCGCGGTAGACGGAGCATCGCTCCACCAGTTCGCGATGCGGCCCGATATCCATGATCGCGCCCCTGTCGATGACCAGGATCTGGTCGCAATCGGTGAGCGACGAAAGCCGATGCGAAACGATCACCATCGTCCGGCCCTTGGCGATCCGTTGCAGGTTGGCGTTCACCAGTGCCTCGCTCTCGGGGTCGAGCGCGCTCGTCGCCTCGTCGAGAATGAGCAGCTTGGGGTCGTGGATCAGCGATCTGGCGATCGCCAGACGCTGGCGCTGGCCGCCCGACAGGTTGGGCGAACCTTCCTCGATCCAGGTCTCGTAGCCCTGTGGCATGCGCTCGATGAACTCCTCGGCGCCAGCCAGACGCGCCGCCCGCACCGCGTCGGTCAGCGTCAGGCCAGGGCGGCCTGCGAGAATGTTCTCCCGGATTGTGCCTCGGAACAGGAAGTTCTCCTGCAACACGACGCCGAAGCTGCGGCGCATGTGCGCCAGGTTGATCTCGCGCAGATCGTTGCCGTCGATCTTGATGTAGCCGTCGTACTCGCGGTTGATGCCCTGTAACAGCCGGGTGATGGTCGACTTCCCGGATCCGCTTCGTCCCACCAAGCCAAGCATCGTGCCCGGGGGAATTGAGAACGTCACCCCGTTGAGCGCCTTGTTCTTGGAGCCGGGATAGGCAAACTCGACGTCCTCGAACGAGATGGCGCCGGCGAATTTGGGCCGCAGACCGGCGCCGGGGTTCGCCGCTTCCGGCTTCTGGTTCAGTACGCTCGCTGCCTGGCCGACCGAGGCGCGAACCTCTTCCATGTCTTCCAGCAACCGGGCCAGCCCGACCAGCGGCTGTGCCACCCGTCCGCTCAACATCATGAAGGCGATCAGCGAGCCGACCTGGATCGTGCCCGGACTCGCAAGTGCGATGTAGGCGCCGACCAGAAGCACGCCGCGGCTCATGAAGCCTTCGATCGGTGTCGCCAGCGTCTGCGGCCAGTTGCCGAGGTTGCCGAATTGCAGGCGTAGGTCGGCCACGTTGGCGGTCCGACGGTCCCACATTTCCTTCTGCTGAGGCTCCAGCGCCAGCGACTTGACCGTCCGCATCCCGTGCACGGTCTCGATCAGGACGCTGGACTTTTCCATCTCGGCCTGTACGATTTTGCCGTAGATTTTCCGCAGCGGGCCAATGAACACAACGATGACCACGGACAACAGCCCTGCCGCGGCAATCACCATCCAGGTCAGCGTGCTCGACAGGTAGAACAACACCGGCAGCAGAACCAAAAGGGTGATCAGGTCCAGGAACGTGGTCAGCAACTTGCCGGTCATGAAGTCGCGGATCTTGTAGACCTGGCTGATGTTGTAGGTGATCGATCCGGCCTGGTGGCGCTCGAAGAAGTCGAGCGGCAACCCGAGCAGGCGGCGGAACACGTGCAGGTTCAGTTTGGCGTCGATCCGCGCGCCGACGATCAGCATCATCTGGCGCCGGCCGTAGCCGAGGAAGCATTCGTAGACCAGCGCCACCAGGATCACCATGGAAACCATGGCGAGCGTCGAGTAGCTCTCATGCGAGATGACGCGGTTCACCACCTGCATCACGATCAGCGGCGGCAGGATGGTGAGGACGCTGAGCGCCACGGAGGCGATGCACACGTCGCGCAGCGTGTGCTTTTCCATCAGCACGACCCTGCTGAGCCAGCCGATGTTGAACGGCGCCAGTTCGCGGGCCCACGACTTGGTGAAGCCCGACAAGGCGGACTTGGCAGCCGCGTAATGCGAAGCGAGTGGGCTGCCGCCCATAGCATAGATCGAAGATATGTTGATGATCCGGCCGCTCTTGCGCGCCTTCAACGCCGGCAACACCGCCTGGGTGGCGAAGAAGGCGCCTTTCACCTGCACGTCGAACATCTCGTCGAACACGGCTTCGTCGATGTCTTCGATCGTGCGCCGCTTACCGCCGACGCCGGCGTTGTTGACCAGCACATCGAGGCCGCC
>JANXXW010000452.1 GCA_025350425.1 Rhodospirillales bacterium | reverse complement strand
TCCAAACCGGTCAGATCATCGAATCAGACTTCAGACCGCGCCGGAACCCCCGATTCTCTCAGAGACGGTCACGCTCTAGGCTGGTCTACGGGCTGCCCGGCCTGCTCGATTCCTTCGCCCTGCAATTTAGCCTGGATCATCGTCGCGCTTGGTGATGGCTGGCCACGAACCTGGGCCATTTCGGCATCAATGTCGGTGCTTGGAGCGGCGGTGTGGACGAAGGTGGAGTTCGGCAACCAGCTCGAACGGTATGCCGGATGGCGAGGTTCCGGAGGCTAGGCGGACTCGAGCGGTGCCCGCGCGTTCCAGTCTGTCAGCACGTCTTGCAGGGTATCCTCCCACGGGATCGTGGGCTTCCAATCCAATGCCTCCCGCGCGGCGCGGGCATCGCCCGAGGCGACGGGGATATCGGATTTACGCAGCAGGCTTGCGCCCGTCTCGATCTCGGGAGAGATCCCGGCCAAGCCGAGCAGGGTCGCGAGAACATCGCCGATGCGACGCGGAATGCCGGAAGCAATGTTGAAGATAGTGCCAGAGGCCAACGTGTCCATTCGGCGCAGGCAGGCGATGTAGGCGTCGCAGACGTCCCTTACGTCGAGGAAGTCGCGCATAGAATCGAGCGCGCCGACGCGCATCACCGGCGGTTGCAGGCCGGCCGAGATCCGGGCCACCTGACGGGCGAAGGCGGGCACCACGAGATCTGGCGTCTGCCCGGCGCCGGTGTGGTTGAACGGACGCGCGCGGATCACCCGCAAACCCTCGCCGACCATGGCACCGAGCGCCAGGTCGGCCGCCGCCTTGGTCGCGCCATACGTGTTCATCGGCGCTAGCGGTGCCGATTCGTCCAACGGCCGTCCGGCACGGAACGACATGCCATAGCAATCCGCCGACGACGGATACAGCAAGACGCACTCCGGCGCCTCCCGCAGCATCGTGCGGGCGAGGGCCAGCGTGCCGTGCAGGTTCACTTGCCAGGCGCGGTCTGGGTCGAGCCGGGCAGCCGGGACGACGGTAACGGCCGCGAGGTGGATGCAGGCGTCCGGGGCAGTGCCGCGCAGCAGCGCCGTCAGGCCATCGAGATCGCGGATATCGAAGGCGCCGCCATCCAACCCGGGGGTCGTAAGGTCGGCGGTGGGGAACGCCGCACGCAAGCGGGGGAGAAGATGCCCGCCGACGAAACCCCCGGCGCCGGTGACGAGGATGCGGCGCAACAGCGGGGCTAGGCAGCGGCGCTGGTGCCAGCGGGTATCTCGCGTGGCAACGCCAGAAGCTGGCGGCCACGATGGCGCGCAATGTCGGCTTCCACCATTTCTGCGATGAGATCCTCAAGCTGGACCAGCGGCACCCAACCAAGCTTTTCACGCGCCTTGCTGGGATCGCCCAGCAGCACCTCTACCTCGGCGGGGCGCATCATGCTTTCGTGCTGGCGGACATGGTCCTGCCATTCCAGGCCGGCATGGCTGAACGCGATGCGGCAAAGATCGCGGATGCTGGTGGTGCGGCCGGTCGCAATCACGTAGTCGTCGGCCACCTCTTGTTGAAGCATCAGGTGCATGGCGCGCACGTAGTCGCGCGCGTGGCCCCAGTCGCGGGTGGCGTCGAGGTTGCCTAGAGTGAGTTCCTTAGCCAGTCCCAGCTTGATGCGCGCCACGCCGTCAGTGACCTTGCGGGTCACGAACTCGATGCCACGCAACGGGCTTTCATGGTTGAACAGGATGCCGGAACTGGCGTGCATCCCGAAGCTCTCGCGGTAGTTCACCGTCATCCAATGGGCATACAGCTTGGCGGCGGCGTATGGGCTACGCGGATAGAACGGGGTGCGCTCGGTCTGCACCGGTTCCTGAATCTTGCCATACATCTCGGACGACGACGCCTGATAGAAGCGCGCTGTCGGTTGCACGATGCGGACCGCCTCCAGCATGTTCACCGTGCCGAGCCCCGTGACGGTGCCAGTGAGCAGCGGCTGGTGCCAGGAGGCCGCGACGAAGCTTTGCGCGCCGAGGTTGTAGACCTCGTCGGGCTTCACCTGATCCATGATGCGTATTGTGCTCGATAAGTCGATGAGGTCGCCGTCGATCAGGTGCACGTGGTCGAGAATACCGAGCCAGCGCAGCCGCTCGCCGATGATCTCGGCCGAGGCGGAGCGACGCATCAGGCCATAGACTTCGTAGTTCTTGGCCAGCAGGAGTTGGGCGAGGTAGGCGCCATCCTGGCCGGTGATGCCAGTGACGAGAGCTTTGGGCATATAAATACTCTAATTGTTGCGAGAAAACGCGGATCAGCTGCGTCCGTAATTATCCTCGAGGCGCACGATGTCGTCCTCCCCGAGATAGCCGCCCGATTGGACCTCGATCAAGGTCAATGGAATCTTGCCTGGATTTTCCAGGCGATGCACGCATCCCAACGGGACGTACACGCTCTCGTTCTCCCGCAACAGGCTGACCGTCCCGTCCAGCGTCACCATGGCGCTGCCGGCGACCACCACCCAGTGCTCGGCGCGATGGTAGTGCATCTGCAACGAGACCCGGTGGCCCGCATTCACCACGATGCGCTTTACCTGGAAGCGCTCGCCCCGGATCAAGCTCTCGTAGAAGCCCCACGGCCGGTATGACCGGTTATGCGCAACCGCCTCGTGCCGCCCGGCCGCGCGCAGGCGATCCACCACCTTCTTCACGTCTTGCGAGCGGGAGCGGTGCATTGCCAGCACCGCGTCCTCCGTCACCACCACCACGGCGTCGCGTAAGCCCACCACGGCGGTCATGATGCCGTCGCTGCGGACGTAGCAGTCATGCGCGGATTCCAGCAGCACGTCGCCCACGGATACGTTTCCGCTCTCGTCGCGGGGTCCCATGTCCCACAGCGCGCCCCAGCTTCCGACATCGGACCAGCCGAGATCGGACGGGACCACGACGGCGTGGGAGGTGCGTTCGGCGACCGCGTAATCCAGGCTGATATTGGGGCAGGAGGCGAAGGCAACCGGCTCCAGGCGGATGAAGTCGAGATCCTGCATGCGGTCGCGCACGGCCGGAGCGATTGCCGTCAGCACGTCGGGCGCGTGCAGCGCCAGTTCCTTCAGCATGGTGGCCGCGGTGAACACAAACAGGCCGGAGTTCCACAGGAAGCGACCGGTGGCGACCATGCTGGCGGCGGTGGCGGCGTCCGGCTTCTCGAC
>JANXXW010000041.1 GCA_025350425.1 Rhodospirillales bacterium | reverse complement strand
CCAGTCTCGCACGATCTGCACCGTGACACCGCCGATCACCGCAGCCTCGGTACGGGTCGCTCCGTCGTAGGCCGCCGCGAGCGTGAGAAGCCGGCGGGTCTGGTGGGCATCCTTACTGCCACGCGCCGCGGCACGCAGGCCGACAGCGTCGTAATCAGGCGAGAGTGGGATGGGCATGGCAGGCCTCCAAAGCGCCGCACCATCGAATCAGATGTGCACCGCGTCGGGGAAGACCCCGCGAGTCAGGCCAGGCGGGTTCTGGTATGAGATGGCCATTGGTCATGCGGCCACGATGATAATCTGGCTTGGCGTGGTGTCGATCGTTGGCGGTGTAAGTTCAGCCATCGCCTCGGTTTGCACATAGCGGTGTTGGGTTTACCATTCACCGTTGGCCTCCAGCAGCACCCCCCCCCGATCAGTCTGATGATCGATCCTTCATTGGCGAAGATGCCGATAACATCGGCGCAGCGTTTGACCTCCTTGTTCAAGCGCTCAATCGGGTTGGTCGAATGGATTTTAGCCCGGTGCTGGGCGGGGAAATCCATGTGCGCCAGTACGTCGGTCTCGCTCTCGTCAATGAAGGCGCTTAGCCGGGGCCACTTGTCGCGCAGCTGATCGGCCACGTGGCGCAGGGTCTGGCTGGTGCTGGCGCGGTTGGGCTGGATGAACGCTTGGCGCAACGCGACCGACACCATGCTCTGGTGGGCTTTGGGCACGTGGGATAACGCGTTGCGCATCCAATGGACCCGGCAGCGTTGCCAGCTTGACCCCATCACCCGCCGGATCACTTCCTTCAGCCCTCCGTACGCGTCGGAGACCACCAGCCGGCTCTCCTAGCGAATTCCGGGTTCTCCCGCACTTTGCGTGCTGTTTCCCCTTGTACTCAGACGGGGGATCAGGGAGGTGATGGATTCACGTCTATGGTGGTCTCCTCATGGCGTCTCCCTTGCTATCCATCGTGCCCGCCGCGCTTGAAATCAGCCACATGCTGCCGACAACCACCGATATCACCATCAAGGCCGGCCTGGTGCGAAGCGAAGTTGACTGTCCAGTATGCGGTCTGCCGTCCTAGCGCCTGCACAGCCATTATCCTCGTATGCTGCGCGACCTGCCGTGGCAGGGATGCCCGGCCACGATCCGGGTCACGGCGCGGCGGTTCCGATGCTTGAATTCCACATTTGCCCGAAAGACATTTGCTGAACGGCTGGGTGCGGTCGCATCAGCGTCGGCCCATCGAACGACTCGGTTCGGCGATCTACAGCGTCACGTCGCGTTTGCTCTCGGCGGTGAGGCCGTCGCCACCACCGCTACCAGGAAGCCGCGAGGATACGGGCCAGGGCAAGGAGGCAATTTACCGCGGCCCGCTACCTGACGCTGCTGGTGACTTACTTGGCCCTTCTGCGAAAATGCGCTTTTTACCGACACCTTGGTCAGCATATTGGTAAATTGCATCGCCCCCAGGTCTACGATGTAAAATAGCGACCCTTCGGATCGAACACAGGGGCGTGCGGATGCGCTTTCGATTGACGCTCTTGGTGTGGACCGGTTCCCGGCGGGTTCACAAGCGCCCCTATCGGGATCATTGGCCTGCACGGCTCGGTTGAGATCGACTGTGTTCCGCCGCTGGTGTAGTTCATCACTGCCAGCCGCCGTCCAGGTGGATCTAACTCAAGATGGCACGGATGCGCCCCTCCCGCTTTGACCGAGCCAAGTAGGTGAAGGCTGCCACTGGATCGATCAAATTCGAACATAGCGATAGATCCATGCCTCGTCCTGTCACTGTGACCGAACTCCTCGACGCTTAACAACCAATCGGTATCGTGGTGCAGAATGAAGTGTGACGGATTGCGAAGCTCTGCGGCCGTGCATGTCGCGCCGAAAATACCGTCAAGCGGGCTGAAGGAGATGACGTGAATGCCGCTTCTACGACCGTGCGGCCCGTTGCCCAAACCGCGCCCCTTCGGTTTAGGTGCCGACATACAGGAATTGCGGCGCGCCATGAGTGCCCACCCGTTCTAACTCACAGTGGATATCCGTTCTGCTGTGAAAGCGCTGTCATCACGCCACGGATTTCGGCCAGGCCGCGCATGCGTCCGATGGCGGGATAGCCGGGATGGGTTGCCTTGCCGATGTCGTCGAGCATTTCGTGGCCATGGTCCGGCCGGAAGGGCAAGCGCCAATGCGGTTCGCCGGAGTTTAGACGGCGCTGCTGCTCGGCGAGCAGGACCTGCACCACCGAAACCATGTCGGTGCCGCCCGCGAGGTGGCCTGCTTCCATGAAGGAACCATCAGCCTCGGTCTGGACATTGCGGAGATGCACAAAATGAATCCGCTCGGCAAAGCGTTCTGCAATAGCCGGCAGATCGTTTGCCGCGTTCGCACCCAGCGACCCGGTGCAGAGGGTCAGTCCGTTGGACGCGGATGGCACAACATCAAGGATAAAAGCAATATCCTCGGAAGTCGATGTGATCCGCGGCAGCCCCAGCAACGGACGCGGCGGGTCGTCGGGATGGATGCAGAGGCGTACCCCCGCCCGCTCCGCCGTTGGCACGATCTCGGACAGGAAACGTTCGAGATTGCCACGGAGCCGCGAGTGATCGACTTCACGGTAACGCGCCAGCATAGATCGCAGACCATCAATATCGTAGCGGTCGAATGCGCCAGGCAGACCGGCCATGATTGTGGACAGCAATGTCCGCTTGGCGTTATCGTCGGCGGCAGCAAACCAGACTTTCGCGCGGTCCAGTACATCTATGTTCCAGTCGGCCTCCGCTCCGTCGCGCTTCAGCATGTGCACATCGAACGCCGCAAATTCATGTGCATCAAAGCGCAAGGCGGTCGCACCGCCAGGAAGCGGGTGGCGAAGTTGTGTGCGAGCCCAATTCAGAACCGGCATGAAGTCGTAGCAAACGGTATCGATCCCAGCCGCGCCGAGGTTATAGAGCGTGTCGCGATATGCCTGATAGTAGGGTTTCGCGCCGCTCTCCGCTAGCTTGATGCTCTCGTGAACAGGCACGCTTTCAACGACCGCCCAACGTAGGCCGAGACCGGGGTCAGCCTCGATCAGCTGCTTTCGCTCGGCAATCGCCTCAGCCGTCCATACGGCCCCTGCCGGGAAATCATGCAACGCAGTCACAATGCCGGTGGCACCGATCTGGCAGACATCGGACAACGTTATAAGATCGCCCGGTCCCCACCAGCGCCAAGTCTGCTCCATATGAAACACTCCGTCACAACAAAGCTCGCGTCAACTTCTGGACCTTACCATAAGGCGCGATATCCGAGAGAGATCAACAACCCCCTTCGCATCGTGCTCGACCGTAATGCCGGTCTGAGCGTCACGACACGTCGTTGGCCGAAGGACGTCGCCTGACCAACCAAACCCTCTGTTCATCGTGTGATACGATGGGGCGCGTACCCGCAAGCGCGGCAGGGCCGAACGTCAGAGCCTAGATGTTTAGTCCCGGCATTTGATGGCTCGGATCGAGCATGAATCGCTCTGGTTGAGGTGGCCCCATTTTGCTGGACAGGTTGGCGGCGAAGATAAGCTATTTCCTGGTTCCAATTATGCCGCCAGCTTCAGTCTCGACGCCGTCGCGGGGGCATGTCCCAGCGACGGCATCGAGCCAACTCCAAAATACGCTT
>JANXXW010000354.1 GCA_025350425.1 Rhodospirillales bacterium | reverse complement strand
AGTTATTTCACCATGAACTCGAAGGATGGCCGCGGCAAATTCTTTGACGAGATCGTCCTCACCACGCAAGGCCTCGGGAACGACCCGTACGAGGCGGCAACCCTCCGCATCCAAAAGAATCGCCTATATCGCTACGATCTGCTCTGGCGAGAGAATGCTTACGTCAATCCGGGGCTGACTACCGGCAACGCAGCCGGTCAGCACCTGCTGGATACGAATTACCAGTTACAAGACCACGACTTCATCTTGTTCCCTCAGTCGAAGCTCAAATTCTTCCTGGGCTATACCCACGGTGCCCAAAACGGAGCGGGCATCTCCACCGTTCAACTTTTCGATTCCAGGGGCGCTGAGTTCCCGCTATTCGCGAACATCAAGCGATCCAGGAACGAGTACCGCGTCGGCAATGAATTTCAGCTTTGGGGCATCCGTGTGAATTGGGTGCGCGGCTGGGAAGACTTCAAAGAAGACACCCCTTTCTCGCGCGGCAACTTTGCAAATAATCTGTTCTCCTCCACCACTCTCACCAGCTTCCAGCGTTCCGAGCCGTACCACGGCACCAGTCCTTACTGGCGCGTGGCCATGTTCGCGGACTGCAAATGGGTCAGCGCGAACGCCTCGCAAAACCGTTTGAAGGTCGGATCGTTGCCGACGGACAGAACCATATATCCGTCCTCGGTCGGGAACACCTGATACGGCACGATGTTCGGATGCTGGTTTCCAAGACGTGCCGGGTTCTCGTCGGTCGCGAGATAATTCATACCTTGGTTGGCGAGCCAGGCCACATGCGTATCAAGCATGCCTATATCGATCTGCTGCCCCTGCCCGGTCGCGTCACGGTGTCGCAGCGCCGCCAGAAGCCCGATGCAGCCATAGAGCCCGGCGAACAGGTCCGCCACCGGGACGCCCACCTTCTGCGGCAATCCCTCCGGCTCACCGGTCAGGCTCATGACGCCGCCCATCGCCTGGATCAGGCTGTCGTAGCCTGGGCGCGGCGCGTATGGCCCGGTCTGACCGAAACCGGTGATGGAGCAATAGATGAGGCGCGGATAGGCCGCGTGGAGCTGTTCGTAGCCAAGACCGTATTTCGCCAGCGCGCCGACCTTGAAGTTCTCCACCAGCATGTCGCATCCGGCGACCAGCCGGTGCGCGATGGCCTGGCCCTCCGGCGTCGCAATATCGAGTGTGACCGACTTCTTGTTGCGGTTCACGCCGACGAAATAGGCGCTCTCGCGCGTGCCCGGCATGAAGGGCGGAGCAAATCCCCGTGTGTCGTCGCCCGTGCCTGGCTTCTCAATCTTGATCACCTCGGCGCCCAAATCTCCCAGCATCTGCGTGCAGGTCGGGCCGGCCAGCACGCGGGTGAGGTCGAGCACCCGCAGGCCCTTCAGCGGTCCGGTCGGGCTCTGGTCAGGTGTCATATGTTGCTCGCATCCTGGTGGGCGTTCATGGTCCCCGCACACTTATATATCCGTGTGCCCAAGTAGGAAAATACCATGCTCGACGTTATCAAGCCGGCCACACCAATCGCCCCCTCACTGGACGAGAAGGCGCTGGCCCGCGCGCTGTCCGGGCGGCACTTCATCGGCGGCCGTTTCGTGGCCCCGCTTTCCGGGGGCACTTTCGCCGTGGTGAACCCAGCCACCGGCATCGAGGTCGGGCACGCGGCCGACGGCGACGCGGCGGACGTGGACGTGGCCGTGCTGGATGCCGCCCGCGCCCAGAAGGAATGGGCCAAGATGCCCGCCCGCAAGCGTGGGGCACTCGTGGCCAAATGCGCGGCCGTGATCCGCGAGCATGTCGAGGAACTCGCACGCCTGATCGCGCTGGAGACCGGCAAGGCGCTCCGCACCGAAAGCCGCGTCGAAGCGAACACGGTGGCCGACGTGCTGGAGTTCTTCGGTGGCCTGGGCAGCGAGTTGAAGGGCGAGAGCGTGCCGTTCGCGCCAGGTGTATTGAGTGTCACGGTGCGCGAACCGCTCGGGGTGGTCGGTGCGATCATTCCGTGGAACGTGCCGCTCCTGCTGATGTCCTTGAAGATCGCGCCGGCACTGGTGGCCGGCAACACGATAGTGGTCAAATCCGCCGAAGAGGCCCCGCTTACGGTGTTGCGTATCTGCGAACTGATGGCCCGCGTGCTTCCCGCCGGTTGCTTCAACATGCTGTCCGGTTTCGGCCCTGAATGCGGCGGCCCCCTAGTGGCACACCCCCTGGTGCGAAAGGTGACGTTTACCGGCAGCGTCGAGGTCGGCCGCATTATCGCCCGCGCGGCGGCGGAGAAGCTGATCCCCACCACGCTCGAACTCGGCGGCAAAAGCCCCATGCTGGTTTTCGCTGACTGCGATTTCGAGAAGACCGTAACCGGCGCGGTCACGTCCATGCGCTTCACGCGGCAGGGACAAAGCTGCACCGCAGCCAGCCGCATCTACGTCGAGCGCGCCATATTCGACCGCTTTGTGGCGGCGGTAGGTGACCGGGTGGATGCCATGGTCATGGGCGATCCGCTGGACGAGAAGACCGACATTGGCACCATGATCAGCGCCGAGCAGTTCGGAAAGGTGCGCGGCTTCATCGAGGAGGGCCAGGCAACCCAAGGTGCCACCGGGCGGGCCTGCTCACGCCTGCCCGACGATCCCGCATTGAGCAAGGGTCTGTTCATCCAGCCGTATATCTTCACCGGCCTTCCCGACGACAGCCGCCTCGTTCGGCAGGAAATATTTGGCCCGGTTACCTGCGTATTTCCGTTCGACGATGTCGAGGCGGTGCTGGCGGAGGCAAACGATAGCGAATACGGCCTCGCCGCGTCGGTCTGGACCAACAACCTGAAGGTCGGCCTGGACCTCGCGCATCGCCTGGAAGCGGGCTTGGTGCAGATCAACCAGAACCTCGTCGTGCAGGCCAACCTGTCCTATGGCGGCGTAAAAAGCTCGGGCTTGGGCAAGGAGGCCAGCCTGGAGTCGATGCTGGAGCACTTTATGCACAAGAAGACGATTATGGTGAACTACAGCTAATAAGAGAATTAACTATTAGACATGTTGGAACTGCCTCAATGGGCCTGTGTAGCAGTTCAGCATTGAGCAACCTCAATAGTATGTCAGAAACTCTCGCGGCAACGTGAAGTTTGGATGTTCCGGGCTTGGTGTATCGAAGGTTAACTAACGTGATTGCAGGGAATTTTGACATGAGTATGCGTACCATATTGCTTGCGGGCAGCATCCTGGCACTGCCAGCCGTCGCCATCGCGCAGCCGATCACCGGCCTTTACGTTGGCGCGGGTGCGGGCGCAAACTTCCTCCAGAACGAGGTCGTGCGGCACCTGCAGCTAGACGGCAGTGGTCTCCGCGATCACGGCGCCAGCACGCGATTCGACGCTGGCTACGCTGGTATTGGTTCAATCGGTTACGGCTTTGGTAACGGCCTTCGCATCGAATTGGAGGGCAACTACCGCGCCAACGACCTGAAGCGTGGACAGCGCGGGCTGGGTGCCGCGAGCAACGGGCAGGAACAGAAATACGGCGCCATGGTAAACGCGCTGTATGACGTCGATCTCAAGCCCTACGGCATCGACTACATGATGCCTTATTTCGGCGTCGGCGCAGGTTACGCCAACCAGCGTTACAATCATGTTGAAATCCTGAATGGCAACACACGTCTGCATATCAACAACGGCGTCGATCAGATCGCCTTCCAGGGCATAGCAGGCGTGGCATTCCCACTGCCGACCCTGGCCCCTGGTCTCGCCCTGACCGTGGATTATCGCTTCTACGACACACCGCAGGACGCCAAGTACAAGGTTCAGTATGACAACTATGCGACAGGCACCACGACCGGTGGCAAGCTGAAGGTTGGCAACGATCTCAACCACACGGTGATGGTTGGCGTGCGTTACGCTTTCAACACAGCCCCGCCGCCCCCGCCGCCGGCTCCGGTCCAGGTCTCGGCGCCAGCCGCAGCCGCAGCCCGCACTTACTTGGTGTTCTTCGACTGGGATCGCGCGGACCTTACCGCGCGCGCACGCCAGATTGTCGCCGATGCCGCGCAAAACTCCAGCCGCGTGACCTACACGCGGATCGAGGTCAACGGCTATACCGACACATCCGGCACGCCCCAGTATAACCAGGGCTTATCGGTGCGGCGCGCCCAGGCCGTTGCCGGCGAGCTTGTGCGTGATGGTGTTTCGCAGAATGCCATCAACATCCAGGGGTTCGGCGAGACCCACCCGCTCGTTCCAACGGCAAGCGGCGTGCGTGAGCCACAGAATCGACGGGTCGAAATCATTATTCGGTAATAAACGATCATGGCTCGGTGGCGCGCGCGCCACCGAGCCATTATTTCTTCGTAAACGAATGGGCGGCGAACCGAGACCGTTTCACAAACCAATAACTAAATATTATTTACCAGTCTGAACCATCTCATCCTTATATTGTTAAGCTGGAACATTCCGGCTGACGCTAAAAGGATTAAGGATGCTGCGTTTGTCTACCAAGTTGTTTGGTTATCTGATGCTGATTGGCGCGATATTGAGCGTTGCCGCCGCATTCAGAAGATTTAGTGGAGTAGTGGGCCCAGGGCTAATTGCCGCCAGCCAAGCTTCAGGGCAGTTACGCAACGCGGGATTTATGGCGACGACGTGGCTGCTGTGCCTGGTCGCCGTGCCGATCCTGGACCATTTCAGCCATCGGGCGCAGCCTGAATACGATCCTTACGAGGCTCATCCCAAGATGTCGCCCTCAGTGCAGCCAGTCTACGTCCCCCACGCCGATACCGAGGTGTAGCGGATCAATCGCAGGCGATCACCGACAGGGCGTTACCCGCCGGCGACGTAGGCCTTCAAACTATCGACCTCATGCTCCTGCTGCATGATGCGTGCTTTCACGATATCGCCAATGGAAACAATGCCGACCAGCGCGTTATGCTCGATCACCGGCAGATGGCGAAACCGGCCCGTAGTCATGATCTCCATGGCTTCGGTGACCGTCGTGTGAGGCGTCGCGGTCTTGACCGTTCGAGTCATAACTTGGCCCGCCGTCATCTCCAGCGCGCCGGCGCCGTAGTTGGCCAGCGCGTGAATGATATCGCGCTCGCTCAGGATGCCAAGCAAGACTTCAGAACTGTCCATTACCACGACGGCGCCTATGCGGCGGCCGGACAGAAGGCTGGCGACCGCAGTGATGGTCACAAGGGGAGATACAGAGGCGATATCGAAGCCCTTGTGCTTCAGAATTGCGGCGATGGTCATGGCCAACCTCCGGGGTTTGTCGTTTGACTAACCGTGCGCGTCTCGCGGCCGGAAAGCAAAAACTTGGTGTGCGCCGCAACATTATGCTGATTATTCGGCAGCCTGCGCCATGGCGGGAGCCGACGCGAGCTGTGTCTCCACGAGATCGGCGAACCGACCGCGCCGCGCCATGAGGCTGTCAAACGTACCGTTTTCGACTATGCGGCCGTTATCGAACACCAGGATCTCGTCTGCATGACGGACGGTGGAAAGGCGGTGCGCAATGATGAAAGTAGTCCGCCCGGCCATCAGCGCCCGGAGCGCGCGGCTTACCTTCGCCTCCGTCGCGGCATCGAGCGCGCTGGTGGCCTCGTCCAGAATTAGGATTGGTGGATCCTTCAGGAGCGCGCGCGCAATCGCGAGGCGCTGGCGCTGCCCACCCGACAGCGTGGCCCCCCGCTCCCCGACCATCGTGTCGTAGCCTTGGGGCTGGCGCATGATGAACTCGTGCGCGTCCGCCATGATACAGGCGCGCTCCACCTGCTCCTGGGTGGCGCCCGGCCGGCCGATCAACAGGTTGTCGCGGATCGAGCGGTTCATCAGCATGCTCTCCTGGAACACTACCCCGATCGTATGGCGCAAGCTTTCCAGCGTCACGTCGCGCAGGTCGTGGCCATCGATCAGGATCCGCCCGGAAATCGGGTCCCACAGGCGTTGCAGCAGCGCCATCGCGGTGGACTTACCGGCGCCAGTCTGTCCCACCAGCGCTATCGCCATTCCGGGCTGCGCGGTCAGTGAAACATTCTGGAGGGTGGACGGGCCACCGGGATAGCCGAAGCTCACATTCTCGAACGACACCTCGCCGACCCCGTGCGTCAACTCGATCGCACGCGGCTTCTCGGGCACAGAGCTTTTGGTGTCCATCACGGCGAAGAAGCTGGCGAGATTCGGCACTTCCATCAGCAGGCGGGAACTGAACCCCAGCAAGCTGTCGAGCCGGCCGATCAACATGGTCGCCAAACCCATGAAACTGACGATCTCGCCAACACTGGCCCGTCCACCGGCGTGGAGGTATGTGCCGATCACCACGATCCAGATCACCGCGATGGTGCTGGCTGCCCGTGTCATCAGATTGACCACGGCCCACCAGTTCAATACTGGAAACTGGAAGCGTATGACCTGCTCGACGATGTCCCCAAAGATGCGCGTCTCGGCCGCCAGCCGCGTGAAGCTTTGTACCACCATGACGTTGGCCAGGGCATCCTGCGCGGTGCCGGCAAGCGCCATCTGCGCGCCCTGCGCCTTGGCCTGGCCGGCCTCCGTCTTGCGGATCACCAGTGTGGTCAACACGCAATTGACCGCCACCAGCGCGATCAGCGAAAGCGCGAGCCGCCAGTTGATGAACAGCGTGAGCGGCAGCAACACGACCGTGGCGATCACGGTGGAAAGCTGCTCGCGGAAGAAGCTAAGCCATAGCCCGAACAGCGCATCGGTACCCGACAACATGATCTTCATCATGCGGCCGGAATGCGCCTCGCCGTGAAAGGACAGCGGCAGATGCAGCACGTGGCTGAAGAAGCCGCTCATGGCCTTCAGCCGGTTGCGGTGCGCCAACCGCTCCGAATGCACCGCCGATACGACGTTGGCCACGATCCCCAGGAGGCCCACCATCGCCCACAGGCCCAGCAGTCCGGTCGCCTGCGTCCATAGCGCGTTGGACGATAACTTATCCGAATTCGACAGCATCTGGATGACGCTTCCGAACAGCACCGGGTCAAGAAACTGCAGGCCGGCCACGATCATGCTGCCGATCGCCAGCATGATCGCGATGGGGCGGTCATTGCGCAGAGCACCCATGGCGCGGGCATAAACTCTCAAGGCGTACATGCGAATTTCCGGTTACGCGATATTAAGCGCACTTTCTTGCGGCAGGATTTGGGCAAGGCTAACAGGCGATCGCGACGAAGTGGTCGCGCGGCGCCACGAACTCCGCCTGTGCAGCCACGATCAGGATTTCGCGCGATCCCGCCTCGTGCGTGCGACGGAGTAACCCGTAGATCGAGGAACCGGCGGCCTCCATCGCGGCCACGGGGCTTTTGAGATTGAGGCAATGGAACAGGAACAGCGCGGCGATGGCGTCCCCGGCCCCGTTCACCACGAGCGGTAAGCGGGGCGTGCGTAGCCGGTGGAAGTGGCCATCCGCGCCCACGAGCATATCGACGCAGTCGGGCGGCGTGTCTGCGACATTCATGCTGGTGACGAGCACGACACCCGGACCCTTGGCCTGGATCGCGCTCACCGCCGCCTTGGCCGATGCCAGGGTGTCGCACGGGAGACCGGTGAGGTTGCGCAACTCGAACTGGTTCGGCGTCGCGATGTCCGATAGGGGCAAGGCCACGTCGCGGATGAACTCCGGCACGCCCGGCCGCACATAGACGCCTCCGCCGGCGCCCGAGGCGGCATCGCTTGGCGTGTCGCTGTCGCCGATCACAGGGTCGCAACAATAGATCGCCATCGGATTGGCCGCCTTGACCCGGCGCACGGCGTCCGCGATGGCATCCCCTATCTCGCCGCTTCCCATGTAGCCCGACAGAACCGCATCGCAGGAAGGCAGCACACCGCGCGCGGCGATGCCGTCAATGAGCGCCGCGATCTCAGCGCCGGTGGCGACCCGCCCGGTCCATCCGCCATAGCCGGTGTGATTGGAAAATTGCACCGTATTGACCGCCCATACCTCGGCACCAAGTCGCTGAAGCGGGAATACGGCACTAGAGTTGCCTACATGGCCGTAGGAAACCCAGGACTGGATGGACAGTATGTTCATTCGATGCGGGGTTACAGCATCAGGCCCCCAACACTCAAACCCGTGCGGTCGCTGTCCGTTAAACCAGATACCGGAGATGCCGCGATGACCCGACGCCTCATTCTGTTCGCGGCGTTAATCGCCCTGACACCAAGCCTCGCCTTGGCGCAAACCACCCTGCCGGCGACGCCCGCGCCACAGGACGCGCCGTCGTCCATCACCGCGATGCCAGCGAGGCGCGCAATGTCGGCCGCCGCCCGGATTGAGCAACTCGACTTGCGTGTAAAGGACCTGCATAACCGCCTCAAGATTACCCCGGCGCAGGAGCCGCAATGGACCGCCTTCACCATCGTCATGCTCGCCAATGCCGCGCGGATGGGTGAGATGTATCAATCAGGTAATCCACAGACGATGACGGCCGTGGACACGCTGCGGCACTACGCCAAGATCGCGCAAGCGCACTCCGAGGCGATCACCAATCTCGTGGCTCCGTTCAAAGCACTCTATGACTCGATGACGCCAGCGCAGCAGAAGATTGCCGACGAGGCGTTCCATTCGTTCGGACGCCGTGAACAGATGCGAGGCTAGTCCGGTTGCAACCCAGGATGGCAATTGCTATACGACGCCCCTTGCTCTGCCGGTCGGGATCGGCGGAGCCATAGGAGCTTGCGCGATATGAAAGACGGCATTCACCCCGAATATCACATGATCAACGTGATCATGACCGACGGGACCCAGTTTACGACCAAGTCATGTATGGGCTCTGCGGGCGATACCATCCGCCTCGATATCGACCCGAAATCCCATCCCGCCTGGACCGGCGTGCAGCGCATGATGGACACCGGCGGACAGGTAGCAAAGTTCAATAGGAAGTTCGCGGGCCTCGGCGCCAAGAAAGCCTGACTCTTTTCACCTTCCGCGTATTTCAAACGCCGTCCCTTGAACAGAGGGGCGGCGTTTTCTATTTGAGTCAGGTGGAAGACGCCCTTGTGGGTCTTCGATAACGGCAAAAGACCGGCCCATTTGGGCGGTCTGGATTGTAACCTTGCTTAGCAGGAGGTTCCTCGTGAACACACTTAACTTATCTCCCCTTTTCCGCACCGCGATTGGTTTTGATCGGCTGGCCCGCATGGCCGATAACGCTGCTACGGCAGACGTTTCCTACCCGCCTTACAACATCGAGAAAACTGGTGAGGACGCTTATCGCCTGATCATGGCCGTGGCCGGTTTCGGCTCCGACGACATCGAGCTCACGACGCAGGACAACACGCTGGTCATCACCGGTCGCGTTCCTTCCGACGCTCCGAAGCCAGAAGTCTTGTATCGTGGCATAGCCGGTCGTGCGTTCGAGCGCCGGTTCGTGCTTGCCGACCATATCGTGGTCGAAGGAGCAGACCTTAAGAACGGCTTGCTCCATGTCGGCCTGAAGCGTGTGGTGCCCGAGGCGTTGAAGCCGCGCCGTATTTCGATCGGGGCTGCGACTCCGGCCATCGCAAACGACGCGCTGGTAGCCTCGGCGACTCAAGCTGCCTAACCGCTTCGAGCAAACTTGTCAGGAAAGGGGGGCGGGAAACCGGCCCCCTTTTTCTGTCTGGTTTCAGCCAAGCTTGAAGAAAGCGTCAGCTTTGCTGCGATGGCCTTGCTTACGACCGATTTCCGTCTCTGCACGGCCGATCTCGGTCTGCAATTCTTCGATATACAGGTTCAGTTCGGCGACGCCCCAGCTGTCGAATGCCGGGAGTATCAGGCGTTTCGGCCTGGGTCCGGCCTCTTCCTCATCGAACATGGCTGCGTCCTCCACTTTACTGGCTGCCGGGCCTTACAGTGCCTTGACCCCATAGGGTGGCAATGTCCATATCGGAATATTCGCTATTCCCTGTTGTCACGCGCACCCGGGACCCGGAGATGCCGGGCCGGATGCGACGCGAGATCTGAAAGTGCTGATACCATGACTCTCCCCCTGATGCCCAAGGCCACGGCGGTATGGCTTATCGAGAAGACCGCGCTGACGTTCACCCAGATCGCGGATTTCTGCGGCATGCACCCGCTTGAGGTCCAGGCAATCGCCGATGGCGAAGTGGCGCAGGGCATCGTGGGATACGACCCGGTGGCCAACGCCCAAGTGGCGCTTGAGGAAATCCATCGGTGCGAGAAGGACGAGGCGCTTCGCCTGAAGCTGCTACCGACCAATCTGCCGCAGCCCAAGCGCTTGCGTGGCGCCCGCTACACGCCGGTGGCCAAGCGCAACGATCGGCCAGACGGTATCGTGTTCCTGTTGCGAAATTATCCACAACTGAGCGAGACCCAAATCGGCAAGCTGATGGGGACCACGAAGGAGACTATCCAGAAAGTGCGCGACCGCACGCATTGGAATAGCGCCAACATCAAGCCCCGTGACCCCGTTATCCTAGGCCTATGCAGCCAGACCGACCTGAATGCGATTGTTAGTCAGGCGAACGAAAAGTTGAGCCGCGAAGGTCAGGCAGTGCCGCCGCCGCCGATGCCGCAGGCCGACGAAGCAGCTTGAGGGTGCCCCTTCCCCGCGGACGCGGAGAAGGGGCCGCTTCGGTCAGGCGCGAACAGGCGCCCCGTGAAGTCGTTCCAGTTCATCTTTGAGGTGCAGTTTCGCCAGCTTCAGGCGGGCCAGAACGGTCATGTCTGGTCGAGGTCTATGATCCTCTTCGAAGATGCGGCTTTCCAGGCTGGCGTGCCGAAGTTTAAGGCTCTCGATACGGGACTGCAGCTTCATGAAGGTTCCTCTTGTAGAAATGTCGTCGCGGCGGCCGGGCTGAACCCTCGCAACCTGCGCGGTATCTTGCGACCGCCGCAAAATCGTAACGCCAATTCCCCAACGGGTTCCACTGCAAAGCGTGATGTCACGTTTGATTGTGGTCCGAGTCGCCGTTTTCCGCCGCACTATGCTATGGGGCAACTATGTTGACCGACCGCGATTCGCTCCTGCGAAAGTTGCACGAACTCCGCAGCGAGCATCGCGACCTGGATACCGTGATCGACCGGCTGTCGGACCGGGGCCCAGTCGACCAGTTACAAATGCAGCGGTTAAAAAAGCGGAAGCTTTTGCTGAAGGATGAGATCTCCTGGCTCGAGTCTCGCCTCATTCCCGATAATATCGCCTGATGGCCTTGGTCGGGATCATCATGGGCAGCCAGTCGGACTGGGCGACCATGCGCCACGCGGCCGAGACCCTGGTCGAGTTGGATATCCCCCACGAGACCCGCATCGTTTCCGCCCATCGCACTCCGGATCGGCTCGCCGCCTATGCCAAGGGTGCCCGCGCGCGTGGGCTGCGTGTGGTGATCGCGGGGGCTGGTGGCGCGGCGCACCTACCCGGGATGTGCGCAGCCTGGACGTCGTTGCCAGTGCTCGGGGTGCCGGTCGAGAGCCAAGCCCTGAAGGGTATGGATTCGTTGCTGTCTATGGTGCAGATGCCCCCGGGTGTGCCGGTGGGGACACTGGCGATCGGCCGTGCCGGCGCTATCAACGCGGCCCTGCTCGCCGCGGCCATTCTCTCCGTGGCCGATCCCGACATTGCCGCCCGGCTCGATGCGCGTCGTGCCCGCCAGACTGACGGCGTGGCCGAATTTCCGGTCGATCCAGCGACGTGAGCTATACACGCGGTCTGCCGCCGAACTCCACGATCGGCATCGTCGGCGGTGGGCAACTTGGGCGCATGTCGGCGTTGGCCGCTGCCCGCCTGGGCTATCGCTGCCATATCCTGACACCGGAGCAGGACAGCCCGGCGGCGCTGGTCTCGGCAGGCGTGACACTGGGCGACTTCGAGGATCCGGCGGCGCTCCGCTCCTTCGCGGCGGCAGTGGATGTCATTACCTTCGAGTTCGAGAACGTGAGCGCCGAAGGGCTCGATCTGCTGGCCTCCCTCAAGCCCGTCCACCCCTCGCCGGCCGTGCTGCGGATCAGTCAGGACCGTGCTGTCGAGAAAAGCTTCCTGAACGGCATTGGTGTCGCGACCGCGCCCTGGCTACCAGTGAACGACATGGCTTCTCTGGCCGACGCGGCATCGCGCCTCGGGCTCCCCGCGATCCTGAAGACGACCCGGCTCGGCTATGACGGCAAGGGCCAGGTGATGCTGGGCAGCGACGCTGCCCTCGCAGATGGCCTCGACGCGCTGGAACCGAAGCCGCTGGTGCTCGAGGGAATGGTCGATTTCCAGTGCGAGATCAGTGTGATCGTGGCGCGCGGCGCGGATGGCGCGATAGCCGCGTTTGACGCGGTGGAGAACAGCCATCGCGACCACATCCTCGACATGACGTATGCCCCTGCCCGCATCACACCCGAAATCGCTGCCGACGCGCAGGCCATCGCCCGCACAGTGGCGGATGCGCTCGAGCTCGTGGGCCTGCTCGCGGTCGAGATGTTCGTCACCGCCGATGGCCGGGTGCTGGTAAACGAAATCGCGCCCCGCCCGCACAATTCTGGCCACTGGACCATCGACGCCTGCCCGGTCAGCCAGTTCGAGCTGCATGTCCGCGCCATCGCCGGTCTACCGTTGCCGCGCGCCACCCGGCACTCCGACGCAGTGATGAAGAATCTGGTTGGACCGGAGGAGACGGCGCTTTGGCCGGAACTGCTGGCTACTCCAGGGTTGATCCCGCACCTGTACGGCAAGGCAGAGGCGCGGCCTGGGCGTAAGATGGGCCATGTCACACGGCTGTTCGCGCTCGGCAGTTTGCCAGGGCCGTTCACGGTCGCGGCGGCGCTGGGGCCACTGGCACCCGTGACAGTCGCCTAAAAGCTGGTTGATTGGATTCCAGCGGGTCGGGTATCTTACTCCCCGCCTTGCAACGTCAGGCCGGAGGGTGAGCGCAAGATGCGGAAAATACTGATTTATCTTGCTGGACCTGACGTGTTCCGGCCCGATGCGATCGCCTGGGGCATGCAGCTCAAGGCGTTTTGCACCGCTGCCGGAGCGGTCGGGCTATATCCACTGGATAACGCGACACAACTCGATCCGGCGGCGATCAGGGCGGCGAATCTCGCGATGATCGAGCGATCAGACGCTGTGGTCGCCAACATCACACCGTTCCGAGGCCCGTCAGCCGATGTCGGTACGGTCTATGAGCTCGGCTACGCGGCGGCGCTCAACAAACTGGTCATCGCGTATTCGGCCGATGCTGTCACCGACTATGCGGCGCGAGTGCCGTCCACCTCCGGTGAGGTTGGTGCCGCGCGCGATTGCGACGGCATGCTGATCGAGGCATTCGATCCGCCGCTCACCGACAACCTGATGCTGGCCTGTGGCGTGGCGGCCTTGCTGGCGGACGCCGAATTGGCGATCCGTTCGGCGGTGGCGATGCTGACCGAGGCCGATTACCCTATGCTGAACCCCGCCTCCGATCGTTAAAAGACATCCGAACGGACCGATGGCGGCGCTGCTTGCAATCCCTCAGCAGGCGACGCCTGCGTCCTCCCTCCCGTCGAGGGCAGCGTTGTCCGGCCAGAACGTCACACGTTCAGAAACCGTCGACAGACTCATGTTCCCTCGATCGATCCACTAAGAGGAGGTGAAAAGAAGGCAAGATTTTAGGCTCATCTGCACGGAAAGCTTCAATCCACCGCTTGGCTACGCTGCCCCGGCTTGCCGCTTACGCATCGGGATGCGAAAGACACCGCTTCGCGGTCGCGTCGTGACCGGATAGTGTGATGAGGGCGATATGGCGAAGATCAAGGTCAAGACTCCGGTTGTAGAGATGGACGGAGATGAGATGACCCGTATCATTTGGGGCTTCATCAAGGAGAAGTTGATCCTTCCCTACCTCGACATCGATCTCAAATACTATGATCTCGGCATGCAATACCGTGACGAGACTGACGATCAGGTCACAATCGACGCGGCAAACGCGACCAAGCAGTACGGCGTCGGCGTGAAGTGCGCCACCATTACGCCGGACGAGGCCCGCGTGACGGAGTTCGGTCTCAAGAAAATGTGGCGCAGCCCAAACGGCACCATCCGCAACATCCTCGACGGCACCATCTTTCGCGAGCCGATCATCTGTAAGAACGTACCGCGCTTGGTGCCGCACTGGAACCAGCCCATCGTGATCGGCCGCCATGCCTATGGCGACATCTATCGCGCCGTCGAGTTGAAGGTGCCCGGACCGGGCAAAGTCACGCTCACCTATCAGCCTGCCGATGGCAGCAAGGCCACCGAGCTTGAGGTGTTCGACTTCAAGAGCGCAGGCGTCACAATGGGGATGCACAACACGACGCCGTCAATCGAAGGCTTCGCGCGCGCCAGCTTCAATTACGGGCTGCTGAGACATTACCCGGTTTATCTGTCCACCAAGAACACGATCCTGAAAGCCTATGACGGCACTTTCAAGGACATCTTCGAGGAGATCTTCAACAATGAATTCAAGGCGCGCTACGACGCCGAGGGCCTGACGTACGAGCATCGGCTGATTGACGACATGGTAGCGTGCGCGTTGAAGTGGAATGGCGGCTACATCTGGGCGTGCAAGAACTACGACGGCGACGTCGAGAGCGATATCGTCGCCCAAGGCTTCGGTAGCCTGGGCCTCATGACCAGTGTGTTGCTGAGCCCGGACGGCCAGACGGTTGAGAGCGAGGCGGCGCACGGCACCGTCACGCGGCACTATCGCCAGCATCAGCAAGGGAAAGAGACGAGCACCAACCCGATCGCCTCGATCTTCGCCTGGACGCGTGGCCTCGTGTACCGTGGGCAATTCGACAACACCCCCGACGTGGTGACGCTCGCCGAAACACTGGAGCGGGTCTGCGTCGAAACGGTCGAAAGCGGGGCCATGACGAAGGATCTCGCATCTTTGATCGGGCGCGATGCGCCCTCGCTGAACACGCAGGCGTTCCTGGATCGGATTGACCAGAACATCCAGAAGGAAATGGGGCACCACTGATGAACGACCTGCCAGAAATCGCCGGGCTTACCCGTTTCCCACTCGCTAGGCGTGGGATGATGATGACCAGCCTGATGACCGGATTCACGCTGGCCACCACGCGGGTCGATGCCCAGGCGATCAGTACCGACACGACGGGTATCGAGGCGGGGGAGTTCCAGCTTCCCGTAGCTGACGGCATGTTGCCGGCCTATTTTGCCCGTCCGACCGGGGCTGGCCCCTTCCCGACCGTGCTGGTGATCGAGGAAATCTTCGGCGTCCAGGAATACATCAAGGACGTGTGTCGCCGTTTGGCCAAGGTCGGCTATATGGCGGTGGCGACCGAATTATATGCTCGCACCGGGGACCTTTCAAAAGCCAGCGATATGGCCCAGATCAGCACGATCATCGCCGCCGCTCCAACCGCAACGACCTTCACGGACCTCGACAGCAGCGCCATCTGGGCCGCGGCGAACAAGGGGTCGACCGATCGGCTGGGGGTAACAGGTTTTTGCAGGGGCGGTCGGCTGACCTGGCTGTATGCGTCGCACAATCCAAAGCTCAAGGCGGCGGTAGCTTGGTATGGGCCGATTATGGGGACGCTCAGCGATATCCAACCGATCGGGCCGATGGATATCGCCAACAAGCTGGATTGCCCGTTGCTGGGGCTTTACGGAGCCAAGGATTCCAGCATCAAGGTGGATGATGTGAAAGCGGTGCAAGCCAAGGCTGTGGCCGCTGGTAAGACTGTCGAGATCGTGGTGTATCCGGATGCAGGCCACGGCTTCCATGCCGACTACAGGCCCTCTTACGTGGCTGCGGACGCAGCGGATGGTTGGAATCGGCTGCAAGCGTGGTTCAAGAAATACGGGGTCTGATGCCAACCCGCTAGGACAACCATTAACAAGCCTAATCAGTGACCCTGCTGGAAATGGTCACTGATTAGGTGGGTTGGTCGAGCGGCACAGTCCTGGGCTTGGTGCTCGCCGACTCCACCACGTGTAGCGTGGCGACCGGCGGGCCGTAAACATCGCGCGCCCGCTTGATGAAAGCGTTGACCATGCGACGAACGGCTTCGTTGAACACGACACCAATGGCGGCCTGCAACAGGCGACTTTTGAACTCGAAATCGACAAAGAAATTGACCCGACATCCCTTGGGGTCGGGCGCAAACTTCCATTCGTTATTTAGATATCGGAAGGGACCGTCTTCGTAGCTCACGCGGATCCGAATGGGACGTTCGAGTGTCACCCGGCTGGTGAAGCTTTCGCGGAACGGGCCGAAGCCGATGGTGAGGTCCGCGACTAGTTCCGTTTCAGTACGGGACCGGACTCGGGCGCCCACGCACCAAGGCAGGAACTTTGGATATTTGCCCACATCGGCGACGAGATCGTAAAGTTGATCGTCACGGTATGCGACAGTCTTGGTTTCGGCGTGCGTGACCATTACGCGGCCAAAAGACGGATTTGACGTGCCTGCTTTAGACGCGCGAAGTCGGTGTCAGCGTGATAGGAACTTCGCGTAAGCGGGGTGGCTGACACCAGCAGGAAACCCTTCGCGCGGGAGATTGCCGCGTATTCGGCGAACGCGTCTGGCGTCACGAATTCCACGACCGCCGCGTGCTTCACGGTGGGTTGCAGATACTGGCCAAGCGTCAGGAAATCGACGTCGGCAACGCGAAGGTCGTCCATCACCTGCATGATCTCAGGCTTCTGCTCGCCGAACCCGACCATCAGGCCAGACTTGGTGAAAATGCTGGGGTCAAGTTGCTTCACGCGATCAAGCAGACGGAGAGACTGGAAATAGCGGGCACCGGGACGGATGGTGGGGTAAAGCCGGGGGACGGTTTCGAGGTTGTGGTTGAACACGTCCGGACGGGCTGCAACGACCATCTCAATCGGACCGTCGCCCTTACGCAGGAAGTCTGGCGTCAACACCTCGACCGTGGTGTCCGGCGCGGCGGCGCGCAAGGCGCGGATCACAGCGGCAAAATGGGCCGCGCCACCATCGGCGAGATCGTCACGATCTACCGAGGTTATGACAACATGACGCAGACCAAGCTTGGCAACAGCATCGGCGACACGCTCGGGCTCGCTGGCATCAAGCACATCGGGTTGCCCGGTCCGTACGTTGCAAAAGCTACAAGCGCGGGTGCAGGTGTCGCCCATTATCATCATAGTGGCGTGGCGCTGGGACCAGCACTCGCCGATATTCGGGCACGCCGCCTCCTCACATACGGTGACGAGCCCATGGCTCCGCATGAGTTCGCGTGTTTCGTGATAGACGGGATGATTGGGCGCACGAACACGTATCCAATCCGGCTTGCGCTGAATTGGGTTGTCGGGACGGTGCGCCTTTTCGGGATGCCTAGGCGTGGCCCCCCCCGCAAGGCGGTGGTCGATCAGAACGCGAGTGGTCACCATCTGCTAGAAATGGATGGCGCGACCGTAGGCGTCAAGCACCGCCTCGTGCATGGTTTCGCTGACCGTGGGATGCGGAAATACTGTGTGCATCAGGTCCTCCTCAGTCGTCTCCAGCGTACGGGCGATGGCGTAGCCTTGGATCATTTCAGTGACCTCGGCGCCGATCATGTGGGCGCCCAGCAACTCCCCGGTCTTGGCGTCAAACACAACTTTGACCATGCCGTCCGGTTCGCCCATCGCGATGGCCTTGCCGTTGGCGATGAAGGGAAACCGGCCGACGCGGACCTCGTGCCCCTGCTCCTTCGCTTTCGCCTCGGTGAGGCCGACTGAGGCGACCTGAGGGCGGCAGTAGGTGCAGCCGGGGATGTTCGTCCAATCGATGGCATGGACGGGAAGGCCCGCGATCTTCTCGACGCAGACCACGCCCTCGTGACTCGCCTTATGCGCGAGCCAGGGCGCGCCGCAGACATCGCCGATGGCGTAAACCCCGGGTTCGCCGGTGCGGCAAAACTCGTCGATCAGAATATGCGTGCGCTCGACCTTGACGCCGGTGCCCTCGATGCCGAGACCCTCGACATTGCCGACGATGCCCGCGGCGGAGATGACACGATCGACGGTGATCTCCTGGCTTTTGCCGCCGACCTCAACCGTGACCACGGCATTGTCGGCACCCTTACGGACCGCCTTCACGGAAGCGCCGGTGATGATCTTCATCCCCTGCTTCTCGAACTCTTTGCGGGCGAAGGCGGAAATCTCCACGTCCTCCACCGGCAGCACGCGGTCCATGATCTCGATCACGGTCACCTCGGCACCCATGTTGCGATAGAAACTCGCGAACTCGATGCCGATGGCGCCGGAGCCGATGACCAGCAGCGATTTTGGCATCGCGGTCGGGACCATGGCCTCCTTGTAAGACCAGATGATCTTACCGTCCGCTTCCATGCCCGGCAGTTGGCGCGCACGGGCGCCAGTCGCGAGAATGATATGCTTGGCGGTTAGCTTGGTCGCGTTCTTTCCAGTAACCTCGACAGTGTTCTTGCCGGCCAGCTTGCCGGCACCGTCGAACACCGAGACCTTGTTTTTCTTCATCAGGTAGCTGACGCCCGACACAAGCTGCTTGGAGATGCCGCGCGAGCGCTTCACGACCTTGTCGAGGTCGAACTTGATGTTGTCGGCCGAGAAGCCGAAATCGCCCAGATGGTGCAAGAGGTGGTTAATCTCGGCGCTTCGCAGCAGGGCCTTGGTGGGAATGCAGCCCCAGTTTAGGCAGATGCCACCGAGATGCTCTTGCTCCACCAAGGCGACCTTCATGCCGAGTTGCGCCGCACGAATGGCCGCGACATAGCCGCCGGGACCACCGCCGATCACGATGATATCGAATTCCTTGTCCGCCATGGCGGCCTCCTAAAGCATCAGGCTGAGTGGGTCTTCGATGACCCGCTTGAACTCTGCAATCCACTCGGCGCCCAGCGCGCCGTCCACAGCGCGATGATCGACGCTGAGGGTGCAGGTCATGACGGTAGCGACCGCAAGCGCACCGTTTTTCACCACCGGACGCTGCATTCCAGCAGCGACGGCGAGGATGGCGGCCTGGGGCGGGTTGATGATGGCGTTGAACTGATTCACGCCATACATGCCCATGTTGGACACCGAGAAGCCGCCGCCCTGGAACTCATCGGGTTTCAACTTCCCAGACTTTGCACGCGCGGCCAGATCCTTCATCTCCGCACTGATCGCGGCCAGACCTTTCTGGTCGGCGCGGCGGATGATTGGCGTGATGAGGCCGTCCGGGATCGAGACGGCAACGCTGATGTCGATATCGTCGAACACCACGATATTTTCGTCGGTCCAGCTCGCGTTGACCGTCGGGATGCGCCGCAACGTGATCGCTGCGGCTTTGATGACGAGGTCGTTGACCGAGAGCTTGAAGGCGCCCGGCCCGTCCTTCGACTTGGCATTCAAATCGGCACGCAGCTTGAGCAACGCGTCGATCTCGATGTCCATCGAGACGTAGAAATGCGGGATCGTCGTCTTGGCCTCGGTCAGCCGCCGCGCGATGACCTTTCGGATCGAACTGTTCGGAATGAGGTGATGCGGGGCGGTGAACGCAGGCGCCGGTGCTGGCGCGGGTTTTGGAGCCGGAGCAAGGTTTGGAGCCAGAGCCACCGCCTGTGGCGCCGCTACTTGCGCGGATGCAGGTTTGGACAGCCCGCCATGTTGCGCTGCTTCGATGTCCGCCTTGACGATCCGGCCATTCGGTCCGCTGCCAGTCAGCGTGGCAAGGTCCAGCCCGGCTTGTTTCGCCATTCGGCGCGCGAGGGGTGAGGCGAACACACGTTCGGTGTCGGGCGCGTGCCCGTTGGAAGCCGGCTTGGGCACTCCCTGTGCGGCTTGCGGCACGGGTGTTTCGGCCCTGGTCTCGGCGGCTGGTGCGACACGTGCGGCGGGCGGAGCGGCGTCGGCACTCGGGACCGCTTCGCCGGCCTCCACCAGAACGGCGATCGGCGAATTCACCTTGACGCCCGTGGTGCCGTCCGCGACCAGGATCTTCCCGAGCACGCCTTCATCGACCGCCTCGACCTCCATAGTCGCCTTGTCGGTCTCGATCTCGGCCAGCACGTCGCCCGCCTTGACCTCCTCGCCCTCTTTCTTCAGCCAGCGTGCGAGCGTGCCCTCGGTCATGGTCGGGCTCAGGGCCGGCATCAGGATGTTGGTGGCCATCGCTGCTCTCCTTCAGACGATCTTGCGGACGGCGTCGACGATCCAATCGGGCTGCGGCAACGCGAGCTTCTCGAGGTTTGCCGCATAAGGAAGCGGGACATCGAGCCCGGTGACGCGCATCGGTGGCGCATCCAGCCAGTCAAAGCAGTTCTCAATGATCTGCATGGTGAGTTCTGCCCCGATGCCGGCGAACGGCCAGCCTTCCTCCACGCACACAACGCGGTTGGTCTTCTTGACGCTCTTGACGATGGTGGCCGTATCGAGCGGGCGCAGCGAACGGAGGTTGATGACCTCTGCACTGATACCCTGTTCGGCCAGCGTTTCGGCGGCCTTGAGGGCGGTGCCGACCATGATCGAAAAGGCGACAATCGTGACGTGCTCGCCGACGCGTTCAATCTTGGCCTTGCCGATCGGCACCGTGAAGTCTTCGTCGATCGGACAATCGAATGTCTGCCCGTAGAGGATCTCGTTTTCGAGGAAGATGATCGGGTTCGGATCGCGGATCGCCGTGCGGAGCAACCCCTTGGCGTCAGCCGAGGACCATGGCGCCACGACCTTCAGGCCCGGACAGTGCGCGTACCAGCTAGCGTAGCACTGGCTGTGCTGGGCGCCGACACGGGAGGCGGCACCGTTGGGGCCGCGAAACACGATGGGGCAGCCCATCTGGCCGCCGGACATGTACAGCGTCTTGGACGCGGAGTTGATGATCTGGTCGATCGCCTGCATGGCGAAGTTGAAGGTCATGAACTCGACGATCGGCTTCAGGCCGTTCATCGCCGCACCTACGGCCATACCGGTGAAGCCGTGCTCGGTAATGGGCGTGTCGATCACGCGGCGGTCGCCGAACTCGTCCAGCAGGCCCTGACTGATCTTGTAGGCGCCCTGATACTGCGCGACTTCCTCGCCCAGCAGGAACACGCGATCATCGGCGCGCATCTCAGCGGCCATGGCGTCGCGCAAGGCCTCGCGGACGGTGATCGGCTTGCTTTCGCCCCACTCGTGCTCGGGTGCGGCGGCGGCGGCCTCCATCGTGGGCGCGCGGTCTGCCGTAGCCTTGTCGGCGACCGTCTTTCCGTAGGCGGGGCTGGCAATTGCGGCTTGTGGCCCAGACGTGGGAGCCGGGGCGGGACTAGGTGCTGCGGCGGGGCTGGGCGCTGCGGCAGGAGCCGGCGCCGCGACCGAATTGTCTTCGTCGTCGCCCGCTAGCACTGCGATAGGCGTATTTACGGCGACACCCTCCGCACCTTCCTCGACGAGGATCTGGGACAACTTGCCCTCCTCGACCGCCTCAACCTCCATGATCGCCGAAATCGAGACCGACAAGGCGACCATG
>JANXXW010000339.1 GCA_025350425.1 Rhodospirillales bacterium | reverse complement strand
CGACGGACGCCTCGTGACAGCAGGTCCATTTCCAGGTCAGCGGTGACCAGCTTGGTCGTCGGTCCTTCGCCCTTGCCGCGTCGCGCAAGGTTCTCCACCCGCGCGAGCAATTCGGCGAAGGCAAAGGGCTTGGTCAGATAGTCATCGCCGCCCGCCTTCAATCCCTTCACGCGATCATCGACCTGTGCCATCGCCGATAGGAACAGCACCGGCGTGTGGTTGTCCTGCGACCGTAGCGTCTCCAGCAAGCGCAACCCATCGATCCCGCCGGGCAGCATCCGGTCCAGCACGATGGCGTCGAAATTCTCACTCGCCGCCATGAACAGCCCGTCGCGGCCATTGGTCGCGTGCTCGATGACGTGCCCGGCCTCCCGCAGTCCTTTGACCACGAACCCGGCCACGTCCTTGTCGTCCTCGACCAGCAGAATACGCATATTTACGCTCCTAACCCGAACCGCTCGGCCGGCGGCCAACTGTTACCGACAGCTCCATGTCCCGTCCGGCTCGCCGCACACTGAGCTTTACCGAGTTGCCAGGCGGGATCAGCGCCACGGTCTTGATCACCGCACGCGAACTATCCACCCCGCGTCCGTTCACCGATAGTATGAGATCCCCGGCCCGGACCCCCGCGCGTGCCGCCGGACCGGTGCGATCGACCGCGGCGATCGTGACGCCGCCGCCGACATGGACCGTCTCCTCGCTGCTCTCCTGGATGGTCACGCCAAGCCAGCCGCGATCCATGCGCCCATGATCACGCAGTTCCTGCACGATCGGCGCCGCCAACTCGCTTGGCACCGCGAACCCGATGCCCACAGACCCGCCGGTGGGCGAGACGATGGCGGTGTTGATGCCGATTACCTGTCCCTCCGTATCGAACACCGGGCCGCCGGAGTTGCCCGGGTTGATCGGCGCGTCCAATTGAATGAAGTCGTCGAACGGGCCGGCGCCGATGTCCCGCCCGCGCGCCGACACGATGCCGGCAGTAACCGAACCGCCCAGGCCGAACGGATTGCCGGCAGCCACGATCCAGTCGCCCACCTCGACGGCCTTGCTGTCGCCCCAGGCGACGAAGGGCAGCGGCGCCGGCGCGTTGATCTTGATAACGGCCACATCGGTCAGTTCGTCGGAACCGATCACCCGTGCCGGATACTGGGCACCGTTGGCGAAGCTCACCACGATCTTGTCCGCGTTGCCGACCACGTGATTGTTGGTGACGATGATCCCGGACGGATCGATCACAAAGCCAGATCCCGCGCCCTGCATTTCCTGGCGACGGTTGTTACGTAGCCGATCACGGTACTGGCGTTGCAGTTCCTGCGGTAAGGCGGAAAGCGGATCGTTGGCGCTGACACTTTCGGTAACCGCGATGTTCACCACCGCCGGCAACACGCGCTTGACCATGGGCGAGAAGCTTTCCGGACCGCTGCGGGCCTGGGCGGGTATCGTCGCCTGGCAACCGGCCAAAAGTAGGGCCGTCGCAGCGATACGTATAAGAGCGAACGGCATACAGCGGACTCCGGTGATCCAGTACTATACGTTGCAAGTGGCATTCCGATGCGCGGGCAGCAAGATTGTTTCAGCTCGCGAGCGACGGGTCTTCCGGCCAATCGTGCCTGGGATAGCGTCCCCGCATGTCTTTTCGCACGTCGGCCCACGCGCCACGCCAAAACCCCGCGAGGTCGCCGGTGATGGCAACGGGCCGCCCCGCGGGCGACAGCAGCGCGAACCGCAACTCCACCCGGCCGTTCGCCAGCGCGGGGGTGGCGGTCACACCATAGAAAAACTGCGCGCGGGCGGAGGCGAGCGGAATGGGCTGGAGGTAGTCGATCACGGCACGGCCGCGCGGCAAGGGCAGCTCGCGCGGCAGGTCGCGGTCCAGGCGCTGATCCTGCTCCCAAGTGAGCATCGCGCGCAGGATGGCGTGGAAATCGAGCTTTTCCAGTTCGGCCAGGCGGGTGAGACCGTGCAGGTGCGGCGCGAGCCAATCCTGCCGCGTGGCGTCCAGCGCTGCGTCCGTCATGTCGGGAAAATTGGGATCGACCCTGCCCATCAACGTGACGCGCGCCTGCAACTGGCGCGCGCCATCGCTCCACGGCAGCGACGCGGCCCTGGCCAACGCGGCGGCGGCGGTCGCGGGGTCGGCGGCTTCGGTGCGGTCCTCCAGCACCAACATGCCCAGGCGGCGGCGGCGGCGGGCCAGCACGGCGCCGGAACCGGGGTCGAACGCGGTCTCGACCGCCTCGGTCACCCGCGCCGCGACCGAGGCGGGCAGCCGCGTCGGATCGAGCGCGGCGGCCAGCCGGATGCGGGCGCCGGCGCGCAATTCCAGGCTGGCCGCGACCAGCAGCGGGACGCGCGATAGTGGATCGCCCAGCGGCAGCTTGGCGCCCCCACCTCCAGCCAGCCGGAAACTGCCGGGCTCACCGCGCCGCTGTGCGATCCGGTCGGGGAAGGCGGCGGCCAGCAGCGGACCGGGCTCGCCATCGAGCGGCAGGTCGGCCACGCGCAACCGCCGGCGATACTGCGCGGCGGCGCGGCGAATCCGCGACAACGCGCCACGATCCACATCCGCGCCCGAGGTGCCCGCGAGAGCGGCGAGACGCAGGCCGATGTCAGACGGCGGGTCGCCCGCCGCCCCGCGCCGCAAGGGGTCGCGTTCCTCCAGCAAGGCCGCGAGACTGCTGGCCAGCGACGCGTCCTCCGGCGTGTCGGCTGCCAGCATCATGGCGGCCAGTCTCGGGTGGGCGCCAAGCCGTGCCATCTGGCGGCCGTGGTCGGTGATGCCCCCGGCCGTGTCGAGCGCACCCAATTCCCCAAGCAACGCCTGGCCCGCGGCCAGCGCGCCCGCTGGCGGCGCATCCGGAAACGGCAGGTCGGCCGGCGCCTCACCCCAGGCGGCGCAGTCGAGTGCCAGGCCTGACAGCTCCGCCTCCAGGATCTCCGGCCGGTCGAACGCGGCCAAGCCCCGATGCGCCGCCTGCGTCCAGAGCCGGATCGCGATCCCTGGCGCTTCCCGCCCGGCCCGCCCGGCCCGCTGCTCGGCCGCCGCACGGCTGATACGCAACGTGGCGAGACGGCTCAGGCCGGTGGCGGGATCGAGCCTCGGCGTGCGCCGCCAGCCGCCATCGACCACGATACGAACGCCGGGTACCGTCAGCGATGTCTCCGCGATCGAGGTCGCCAGCACCACGCGGCGGCCCTCGGCGGGACGCAATGCCAAGTCTTGCTCGGCCATCGGCAGGTCGCCGTGCAGCGGCAGCACCAGCGCCCCGCACCCCTCCAGCGCGGCCTGGGCGCGGCGGATCTCGCCCATGCCCGGCAGGAAGGCCAGCACGTCGCCCGCGTGTTCCGCCAGCGCGGCCCTGATCGCGGCGGCCACCGCGTTCGGCAGATCGCGCTCGCTGGCGATGTCCCGCGCGGCGTGGATCACAGTGACTTCATAGGCGCGCCCGGCGCTCTCGATGATCTCCGCATCGAGCAACGGTCCCAGCCGCGCGCCGTCGGCGGTGGCCGACATTGCCAGCAGACGCAATTCGGGCCGCAACTGTCGTTGCAGGTCGAGGCACAGCGCCAGCGCGAGGTCGGCGTCCAACGCCCGCTCGTGCACCTCGTCGAAGATCACGCAGGCGACGCCGTCGAGCCCCGGGTCCGATTGTAGCCGCCGCACCAGCAGGCCCTCGGTGACCACCTCGATCCGGGTCGCGGCCGAAACCGCGCTGTCCAGCCGCGTTCGGTAGCCGATCAGGCCGCCGGGCGCCTCGCCCCGCAGCTCGGACATGCGCGTGGCCGCCGCCCGCGCCGCGAGGCGACGGGGTTCGAGCATGACGATGCGGCCCTCGCCCACCCACGCCTCCGCCAGCAATGCGGTCGGCACTAGCGTGGTCTTGCCGGCGCCGGGTGGGGCCACCAGCACGGCGTTGCGGCCCCGCGCCATGGCGTCAAGCAGGGCGGGCAGGCACTCGATGACAGGAAGATCTTGTTTCACGACGACCCGCATAGCATTTTCTCGCATGGTCGATTGGAATACGGGCATGATTGGGCGGGCCTTGGTTTGCGTGGTCGCTGCGACCATCGCCTTCGGGGGATGGCAAGCCCGCGCCGCCGAGAGCACACCCGTCAGCAGCGCGCGCGCCATGGTCAGCCTGGTGTCAGACACCGACGCGGTCGCACCGGGCAAGCCGTTCCAGGTGGCGCTGCGCATCGCCGCCGCCCCCGGCTGGCACATCTACTGGCAGAACCCGGGCGACGCCGGCGTGCCGCCGAGCCTCGATTTCAGCCTCCCCGCCGGCACCCTTGCCGGACCGATCGCGTGGCCGGTGCCGGAACGCCATCCCGAAGGCCCGGTGATGACCTACGGCTACACCGGCGAGACCGTGCTGCCGGTGACCATCACTCCCGGCCCGTTCTCCGACGCGCTCCCGGTGGTGGTGCACGCGAACTGGCTGATTTGCGCCAAAATCTGTGTGCCCGAGGAAGGCGATTTCCGCCTCGACCTGCCGAACGGTCCCGCCATCGCCTCGGCCCAGGCATCGCTGTTCCAGAGCGCGGCGCAGCGGTTGCCGGTTCCCGCGCCCTGGCCGGTCCAGATCGGTCCCGACGGAACTCTGGGGGTCTCGGGCATCGGTTTGAACCCGTTGTCAGTGCGCCAGGCCTGGTTCTTTCCAGCCGCATGGGGCCTGGTCGACCAAAGTTCGCCCCAGACCCTGACGGCGCGAGAAGGCGGCTTCACGCTGACGATGAAGCCCGGCATCGAGTTCAAGGCCGATCACGATCTGGCGGGCGTGCTCGTGCTCCAGAACGATGCCGGCCTGCAACGCGCCTTCACCGTCAGCGCAACGCCGGGCGTGGTGGCGCTGCAAACCGCCGAACCATCGGTGCCGCTGGTCCGCGTGCTGCTGCTGGCGGCGCTGGGTGGCCTGATCCTCAATCTGATGCCGTGCGTGTTCCCGGTCCTGGCCATCAAAGCGGTCGGCCTCGCCAGCCTGCGTGGCACAGACAGGCGGCACGCGCGGTGGCATGCCGCCAGCTACGTGGCCGGCGTGCTTGTCACGTTCCTGGCGCTCGGCACGCTGATGGTGGCGCTCCGCACCGGCGGCGCGGCGATCGGCTGGGGCTTCCAGTTCCAGTCACCGATATTCGTGACCGCGATGGGATGGCTGCTGTTCGCGGTGGGGCTGAACCTATCCGGGCTGTTCGACGTGACGGCGGTGTTCGCCGGAGGCGGGCAGACCCTGGTTCGTCGCAGCGGCCACGCCGGCAGCTTCTTCACCGGCCTGTTGGCGGTGCTGGTGGCGACACCCTGCACCGCGCCCTTCATGGGCGTCGCCATTGCCACAGCCCTCACCTCCTCGGCCTCGGTGACGCTCACCGTGTTTCTGGCGCTCGGCCTCGGCTTCGCGCTGCCGTTCGCATTGCTGGCGCTGATCCCCGCCGTCAGCCGCGTCCTTCCCCGCCCCGGCAACTGGATGGTCGTGCTCAAGCAGGCGCTGGCATTCCCGATGTATGCCGCCGCCTTGTGGCTGATCTGGGTATTGGCCCAGGAAGCCGGACCGGACGGCGTGCTGGCGGCTGGCGCGGGGCTCGTGCTGGTAGGGCTGGCAGGCTGGGCGCTTGGCCTGGCACAGCACCAAACGCTGGCTTCGAACCGGGGCGGTCGGCGCATCGCCCATCTCGTGGCCATCGCGGCCACCGCTGCGGCGGTGGCGATCCTTCCCACGATAATGATGGCACCAGCCTCGAAGGTGACCGCGAGCGCCGATGCAGGCACCGAGCCGTTCACCGCAGCCCGCCTCGCCGCGTTGCGCGCCGAGGGCCATCCTGTGTTCGTCAACATGACCGCAGCCTGGTGCGTCACCTGCCTGGTCAATGAGCGGTTGGCGCTATCACCGGACAGCGTGAGGCGCGCTTTCGCGGCCAGGCATGTCACTTACCTGAAAGGCGACTGGACCCGCCAGGACCCGCAAATCACCGCGTTCCTGCGCGCCCATGGCCGCGACGGTGTGCCGCTATATGTCATGTACCCCGCCAATTCCGGCGCGCCAACCGTCATGTCCCAGGTGCTGACCGAAGGCGAGGTGATTGCCGAACTGAACCGCGCCGGCGGCTGACCTACGCGGCCACGACCGGAACCGACAAGAAACCCCGGAACCGCGCCCGCCCCCCGCGCACTGGCACACCGTCCAGCCGGTAATTCGGAAACCGCGCCAGGAACCGCGAGAGTGCCACCTGCCCCTCGAGCCGCGCCACCGCCAGCCCCGCGCATTGATGCACCCCGAAGCCGAACGCGAGATGCCGGTTTGGCCAGCGCGTGATGTCGAGCCGGTCGGGGTCTGCGAACTGCTCCGGATCACGGTTGGCGCCGCCGATACACAACGTCACCGGCGTGCCGGCGGGGAACATGATGCCACCGATCTCGGCCTCCATCGTGCTCATGCGATTGCTGAGCTGGTTCGAGCTTTCGTAGCGCAGGAACTCCTCCACCGCCGTCTTCATCTTCAAGGGTTCCCCGACCAGGGCGGCGCGCGCATCCGGCCAGTCCAGCAAGGTCACCAGCGCGTTGCCGATCAGGTTGGTGGTGGTCTCGTGCCCAGCGTTGAGGATGAAGATGCAGTTCTGCAGCAACTCCGCCTCGCTGAGCCGCTCCTCCCCCTCGCCCTGGATCAGCCGGGTCAGCACATCGCGCGCGGGATCGCCGGGCTTGCGGCGCCGCTCGGCCACGAGCCCTTCCAGATAGGCCAGAAAATCCGTCACCGCCGCGTTGCCCGCTGCCTGCTGCGCGGGGCTCAGCGTCGGCTCCAGCGCGCCCAGGATCGCCAGCGACCAATTCCGCAACGGCCCCCGCTCGTCACGCGGTACGCCGAGGAGGTTGCCGATCACATCGACCGGGATCGCGGCGGCGAAATCCTCAATGAGGTCGAATCGTCCGCGTGACTGCGCCGCATCCAGCAGCCCGTCCACGAGGCGGACCAGCCCCGCCTCCATATCGGCCACGGCGCGCGAGGTAAGCGCCCCGGCAATCAGCCGGCGCACCCGCGTATGCAGCGGCGGATCGTTGAACACCAGGCTCGTGGTGTGGTGGGCGAAAAGCGGGCTATCGCCGTATTTCGGCCCGAACTCCCGCCGCTTGTCTGAACTGAACCGGGACGCATCCCGGTAGACGGATACGAGGTCGGCGTGCCGTGTCAGGAACAGCGAGCCGTCCGGCATCCGGTACAGTGGATCGGCTTCGCGGAGACGTCGATAGGTCGAATAAGGATCGTCGTGAAATCCCGGCGGCAGCGCGCGCAGGTCGAAACCGTCTGGCATGGGTTATTCCTCCACGCGCGAGAATAGCGCCGCTCAGCGGGGCTGCAACGCCGGGTCCGCCGCGTCCCGCAGCGCCTCGCCGAACAAGGTGAACCCGAGCGTCGCCAGTATCAGCATCGCGGCGGCGCCCAGCACCGGCCACTGCGACTGGTCCATGTGCGTGTAGCCGTCGTACAGCAGGGCGCCCCAACTCGCCTGCGGGGGCGGGATGCCCACGCCGAGGAAACTGAGCCCCGCCTCAAGCGTGATCACGGTGGGAATGTCCATGCTGGCCAGCACCAGCAGTGGCCCCACGATGTTCGGGAGCACATGGTACAGCCAGAGGCGGGGTGTACCGACTCCGATCGCCTGGGCCGCTTCCAGAAATGGCGCCGTGGACAGGGCCACCGTCTGCGCCCGCGCCACACGGCCGAACTGCGGCGTCAGTGTGATGCCGACCAGCAGGATGACCTTGCCAAGCCCAGGCCCCAGCAGCGCCACCGCCGCCAGCGCGAACAGCAGGCTTGGGAACGACGCCACAATGTCGAACAGCACCAGGATCCCGCGTGTCGTCGCAGCACTACCGCGCGCCGCCGCGATGCCGAGCGTGGTGCCCACCGTCAGCGCCAGCGCGATGGTGGCGAGCGACACGACAAGGGCGATCCGCCCACCCGATGCCAGCCGCGCCAGCAGGTCACGTCCGAGCGAGTCAGTGCCAGCGAGATGGTCGAGCGTCGGGGCGGCGAAGCGCGCGCGGATGTTCAGTTGGGCCGGCGCATAG
This sequence comes from Rhodospirillales bacterium, assembly GCA_025350425.1. Classification (GTDB taxonomy): domain Bacteria; phylum Pseudomonadota; class Alphaproteobacteria; order Acetobacterales; family Acetobacteraceae; genus JANXTF01. The sequence goes on along the minus strand of JANXXW010000339.1, from coordinate 17 downwards.
GGGATCAGCAACGGCCC
>JANXXW010000338.1 GCA_025350425.1 Rhodospirillales bacterium | reverse complement strand
GACACCGACGCCGTTTGCGCCGTGCTGGAAAGGATGGCCGGGATTGAGAGGCCGGCTTGACACCCAGCCGGCCACATATGCCGGTCGCTCGATAATTTAGCCGGAATTCGGCATATCGGGGGAAGCGACCGTATGACCCATCAGCGCCGTCTCCGCCATCACCGCCTCCGGCGTGCGGTGGCGGTCAGCGGCATCCCGCTCCTCGGCTGTGCTGATCTGCGCCTGCATGTAAGCGCCGAGATGGCGGCCGCGTTGGACCATCCGCCGCCCAGCCGGCAACCGTTCAGAGTCGTAACGAAGTAGCGCATGCGATTGGTCGGCTTCGGCATCCAGCGCATCGGCCAGGGCAAGAGCGTCTTCCGCCGCCTTTGTTACGCCGGCTCCGACATGAGGGCGAACGACGAACCCGCTATCGCCGACGAGCGCGATGCGGCCAGTGGTCAGACATGGCGCCTCCAGGTCATAGATCGGTTGCAGGAACGGCTGTGCCGTGGCGCGCACGATTGCGGCGAATTGCGGCGCCAGGATCGCCTCGGCCCGGGCCCGCATATCGGTGATGATCTCGGGGCGGATCAATGGAGGTGGAATGGACACGGCGTGTGTGTGGCCGCTCTCGTCCGTCAATAGGTCGGGCAGCGTGACGCGTTCATCGGCCGGCCGGTACCAGACGAAATTGTAGCGGCGATGACCGGGGCGCAAGTCGTTGTCCTCGCCCGCAACGAGATACCCAAGCATTTGTTCGCCCTCGGGCAGACAAAAACCGAACACGCCACCGAGCATTGCGTACGCGTCGGCCGGAATGGCGCTCTCCGGCACCAACCCGCGCCATGCCACGTAGCCGGCGTAGCATGGTGGAATGTCTCCCATTGCGAGCGTACGCACGGTCGAACGGAAACCGTCAGCACCGATCAATAGGTTTGCGAAACGCTGCGTGCCGTTTCTGAACGTGGCGACGACGCCGCCGTCTTGCTGGTCGATCCCGCGGAGTTCCTCGCCGAGCGTATATCGCTCGACAGGCCATTCTGCCCGCAACATGCTGAACAGACGATCCCAGGACGTCATCACCTGCGGGCAACGCAGGGTGCCCAGCACGCTTCCATCGCGCGCCAAGGTCAGCCGCCGCTCCACCGCCACCCCGAAATTCCGGTGGGGATCGAGGCCGAGCATGTCGAGGATGCGCCAGAGTGGCGGCTGGGTGACGATGCCGGCGCCTCGCCCGGACAGGGACGTGGGAACGCGCTCGCTGACATGAACGTCCCAGCCGCGCTGACGCAGCAGCAGGGCTGCGAAGAGACCTCCGATGGACCCCCCTACGACGAGCGCTTTACGGGAGCGTCGGTCTGACAAATTAGCCTGCGTTCTTGTTGCTGAGCACAGGATCATCGGGGCGCGAATGCGTCAAGCGCGGGGTTGTCCGGCGGGCCTGAGCAACACGCCGAGCACCGGGGGCAATCCAGCCGCCGCCTTTCCCGAGACAGGGTCAGGTGTGAAGTCGCCTGCGACCAACGGGGACGGTATTTTTCTTGAATGCTGACTAAGCCGGAACAAGCATTCCTGTGCGAGTGGGTCCTCATTCTTTTTACAGCATAGGGCCCGGCGGAACCCGACAATACTCGGCGGATGCACAGAAAGTATACTCGTATGCATATAAACCGTACGAACAGATGGCTTTAGCGGCATGTAAGTTATCTATTGCCTGTTGATTAATCACAAACCTATGCTGCGATGCGGTAACGCGTCGTTGGCGCCATTGGAATTGAATCGGAGACGCAGTGGTAAAGTCATCTCTCGAGGTTCTTGCGTGGTGTGGCGCGCTGCTATGCGGCGGGTTGGCTGCGTCGCCGCATGAGGCCCAAGCGGCCGGCGTGCTGACGGTGGCGATGACCGCAGGCGATCTGCCGGTGACGACAGGCAACCCCGACCAAGGCTTCGAGGGCTTCCGCTTCGTCGGCTGGAGCCTGTACGACGCATTGATCAACTGGGACCTCTCGCGTGGCGACAAGCCGTCCGACATCAAGCCGGGGCTGGCGACCGAGTGGCATGTCGATCCGAACGATCATAAACGCTGGATCTTCACGCTGCGAAAGGGCGTGAAGTTCCATGATGGCTGCCCGTTCACCGCCGACGACGTGATGTGGAACTTTGGTCGTATCAGCGACCAGAAATCGCCGCAGTTCTACACCCAGCAGTTTGCCCTTTCTCGTGCCTACCTCACAAACTTCGACCATATCGAGAAGATCGACGATCATACGGTGGCGATCACCACCAAGTTCGTCGAATCGCTGTTTCCCTATGACATGTCCTACATCCTGATGATCAGCCGCTGCCGTGCCGAGGCGCTGCATTACGACTGGGACGCGTACGCCTCTCATCCTTCGGGCACCGGCCCCTACCGCCTCACGAGCGTCACGGCGCACGAGCGGATGGAGTTGGTTCCCAACACCGAATACTGGGACCAGGCCCGCGTTCCCAAGCAAGACAAGCTGATCCTGCTGCCCATGCCGGAAGCGGCGACGCGGACGGCTGCCCTTCTGTCGGGCCAAGTGAACTTCATCGAGGTGCCAGCACCGGATGCGATCCCGGTGCTGAAGCGCGCAGGCATGGTGATCACGAGCAACACGTATCCGCACAACTGGCCGTACATCCTGAACTTCACCCGCGGCCCGTTCATGGATCTGCGGGTGCGTCAGGCGGC
>JANXXW010000335.1 GCA_025350425.1 Rhodospirillales bacterium | reverse complement strand
CAACAATGACGGCGTCGGCTTCGTGCAGAGCGTGTACGAGGCGCAGCCCGGCTGGCGGGCGGATGCCGGGCCGATCCTTATCCTGGGTGCCGGCGGCGCCGCGCGGGCGGTGGCCGTCGCGCTGCTGGAGCATGGCGCGACCGACATCCGAATTGCGAACCGCACGCTTGAGCGGGCGGAGCAGATGGTGGCCGAGATCGGCGGCCCGGTATCCGTGCTGCCCTGGATCCAGCGGAATGACGCGATGGCGGACGTGGCGCTGGTGGTCAATGCGACCGACCAGGGCATGGGCGACAAGCCGGCCCTGGACGTGTCGCTGGCGCGGTTGCAAGGCAAGACGATCGTCGGCGACCTGATCTATGTCCCGCTGGAAACGCCGTTCCTGGCCGCGGCGCGCGCGCAGGGCAACCTCACGGTGAACGGCCTGGGCCTGCTGTTGAACCAGGCTCGACTGGCGTTCGAGGCTTGGTTCGGCGTGCGCCCGGAGATCACGCCTGAGCTGCAGCAAGCCGTCGCCGCGACGTTCTGAGCCCGGCGCGATGTCGATCCTCCAGCAACCTAAGATCGATTGCCACTGCCACGTGATCGATCCCGTGCAATTCCCCTACTGGGCCGGCACCAGTTACCGGCCATCCGGCCAGGAGGTGGTGCCCTACGACCACTTTTTGCGGATGATGGACCTGCACGGCGTGCACCATGCCCTGATCGTCGGCACCAACTCCGGTTACATGTTCGATTCCAGCCCGGTACTCGATGCCCTGGCGCGCGGAGAGGGCCGGTTCAGAGGGATCGCCGTGGTGCCGAACGATATCACGGCCGCCGACCTCGGGCGGCTGAAAGCGCGCGGCATGGCCGGCGTCGCCTTCAATGCGCCGCTTAACGACCCCGGCCTGTATGCGCGGAGCGGCGAGCTGCTGCGGAAGCTCACCGATCTTGACATGCTGCTGCAGATCCAGGTCAAGGACGATCAGTTGTTGGATTTCATGCCGCTTATCGAGGCCTCGCCTGTCCGCCTGATGGTGGATCATTGCGGAAGGCCGGCCCCGGAGCTGGGGCTGGGGCAGCCGGGCTTCCAGGCTTTGCTGGCACTCGGGCGGGCGGGGCGCGCCAGCGTCAAGCTGTCCGGATACAGCCAGTTCTCCCACGAGCGCTTCCCCTACGCCGACACGCATCCCTTTGTCGCGGCCCTGCTGCAGTCCTTTACCCCGGATTTGTGCGTATGGGGCTCCGACTGGCCGTTCCTGCGGGCGGCGGAACGGATCGACTACCGCCCGCTGCTGCTGCTGGCGGAGACGCTGATTCCCGCCGAGGCCGATCGGCATAGGGTGCTCTGGGACACGCCGTGCCGCCTCTTCGGCTTCGGCCCGACCTCGGTAAGGGGACCGGCATGAGCAAGGTTGCGATTATTTGGTTCGATGAGATGGCTAGCATCTCCACCGACATGGCGGCCCAGGCGCGGGTGGCTAAATCGGGGCCGGCCACTTCGAACGCGGCCGCGGTGGTCAGCTTCCTCGCTCGCTGCAACGGGCGGGACGCCTGGCATGGCTGGCCCACGGACCCCGCGCTGGAAGCCACGCCCCTGTCCTGGTTCGAGGCATGTGGCCAGGCGGCGGTCGCCGAGAAAATCCAGCCTGCCGTGCTGGACGGAACGTCATACCTGCCGCTCGGCCAGTTCCCGCAGCCGCCGGTCTACAGCAGGTCGCTCAACAAAATCTTCGCCAAGCTCTGGTCGGTGCGGACCAGTTGACCGATTTTCTGCAACTGGTGATCTCCGGGACGGCGACCGGTGCCTGCTACGCACTGGCCGCACTTGGGTTCACGCTGCTGTGGCAGGCCTCAGGGACGATCAACTTCGCACTCGGCGAGATGATCATGTTGCCTGCGTTCACGATGCTATTTTTTCTCGGCCCCGCCGGACTACCCTTGTGGGCCGCCTTCGCGCTGACGGTGGTGGCGTCGCTCGTCGTGCTGGGGGCCGGGTTCAAGGCGCTGGTGGTCGATCCGCTGATCCGGCATGGGGTGATCCCGCTGGTGATCGCCACCCTCGGCCTGTCGATCGGATTCAAGAACCTGGTCCGCGTCGGCTACAGCGCACAGGTCTTCACTTTTCCCTCGATCTTTCCGGACGAGCTGCTGGATATCGGCGGGCTGCGGGTCTCAGGGGCGGACATCGGTACGGTGGTGCTGGCCTTAACAGTGGCGGCCGGGGTGCAGACGTTCCTGAGTCGGACGCTGACGGGGCGGGCCATGCAAGCGGTGGCGCAGAACCGCGACGCGGCGCGGGTGTTGGGCATCAACGCCGGGCGGATGGTGCTGTACGCCTTCCTCATCAATGCCGCGCTGGCGGCGTTGACGGCGCTGCTGGTGACGCCGGTATACCTGGCGAAGTTCGACATGGGCGACACGCTCGGCCTGAAGGCTTTCTATGCGGCCATTATCGGCGGCTTCAACAACAGCCGCGGCGCGTTGCTGGGCGGCGTGATCGTCGGCGTGCTTGAAAACCTGGTCGGCGCTTACATCTCGCCTGGCTACAAGGAAGGCGTTGCTTTGGTGCTGTTCCTTCTGGTGATCGTGTTCCGCCCCCAAGGCCTGCTCGGCCGGGCGGAGGAGCGCAAGGTATGAAGCCATGGCAGTTGCTAGCGCTGGCGGCCGGGGTGGTCGGCTTGTTCCTTCTTCCACTCGGGTTGCGCAACTACGGGATGTACGTGGCGGCGTTGTGGTGCGTGTACGTCATTGCCGGCATGGGGCTGAACCTGACGGTGGGCTATGCCGGGCAGATCTCGCTGGGACAGGCGGCGTTCCTTGGAATCGGCGCCTACACCGCCGGGCTTATGGCGAAGGCGGGGGTGCCATTTCCGCTGATCGTTCTGGCTAGCGCGTCCTTATGCTTCGTCATTGGTCTTGCCCTTGGTTTTCCAGCATTGCGAGTGCAACACCACTACCTTGCCTTCGCCACGCTCGGCTTCAACATGCTGTGCTACTTGGTGTTCCGAAACGAGGAGTGGCTGACCGGCGGCACCTTCGGCCTGAACGGCATCCCACGGCCGGATATCCTCGGCTGGCCATTCACCCGCACGGCCGAGTTCTACAAGCTGTCCGTGGCGGTGATGCTGGTGCTGGCGGCGCTGATGGCGGGCCTGTTGCGCTCCCCGTGGGGGCGCGCTTTCGCAGCACTGCGCGACAATCCGATCCGCGCCGAAAGCGTCGGGATCAACACGACCTTCTACACGCTGATGGCATTCGCGATCGGCGCGGCCTATGCGGGGGTGGCCGGGGCATTGTTCGCGCCGCTGGTGGGGCTGGTCGAACCCGCGTCCTTCTCCACCGCCACCTCGCTGTCCATGCTGCTTATGGTGATCGTCGGCGGTTCCGGCCGGTTCTTCGGGCCTGCCATCGGGGCCGTCATCGTCGTGCTGCTGCCCGAATGGCTGCGAGTGGCGGCCGACTGGTACCTCGCCATCTTCGGCCTGGCCATCGTCGTGATGATGGTCTGGCTGCCCGGCGGCCTGTTGTCCCTGCCGGACCGATTGGCCCGTCGATGACCGCATTGCTGCAGGTCTGCGGCGTGCAGAAATCTTATGGCGCGATCCGTGCGGTGGATGGTGTCAGCTTCGAGGTGGCAGCAGGCGAAATCCTCGGCGTGATCGGGCCGAACGGCAGCGGCAAGACCACGCTGTTCAACGCCATCCTGGGCCAGATCACGCCAGAGGCGGGACGCGTGCTGCTGGACGGGCACGAGGTCACGCGCCTGCCGCCGCTGCAACTGGCCCGGCGTGGCATTGGCCGTACCTTCCAGACCCTACAGGTATTTGGCCTGCTGTCGGTGCGGGACAACTTGATCGCCGCCGGGCAGGAATTCCAGGGCGGCGCGGTACGTCGGCTGTTCGCCCGCCCGGATGCGGGGCTGGGCGTACGGGCGGACGAGATGATCGCGCTGTTTAACCTGGACCGCGTCGCCAATCTGGCCGCCGGCAGCCTGTCCTACGGCCAGCAGAAGCTGGTGGACATCGCCATGGCGTTCATGCCTCAGCCCCGCCTGGTGCTGCTGGACGAGCCGTGTGCCGGCGTCAATCCGGCGCTGGTGGAGGAGCTGCTAGAATTGCTGCTGCGTTTGAACCGCGAGCATAGCGGCAGCTTCATCGTGATCGAGCACAACATGGATT
>JANXXW010000300.1 GCA_025350425.1 Rhodospirillales bacterium | reverse complement strand
CTGCAGAACCTGACACTCTCTCCGAAAGCGACCGCAAGCGGAAAAACAGCTCAGCTCACGGTCACGCTGTCCAACGCCGCAGGGCATCAGACCAGCGTCAATTCAAGCATCACGGTGCTGGCGGCGGCGCCACCGAGCCGGATGAATTATCTATATGACCCGGCGGGCAACGACACGCTCTCCGCCACGCCGATGGCAGACCTCTTCGTCATCACATCGCCACGCTTCGGCCTCGATGTGATCACGAGCTTCGACGTTCAGCACGATATCGTCAGCCTGCCCAAAAGCGCCTTCGCGGACTATGCCACCCTGCATGCAATGATGTCGTCCACGTCAGCCGCCGCGGTCATAAAACTGGACGACCAGGACACGCTTACCCTCGCGGGCGTGGCACTTGCGAGTGTGACCGCGAAGAACTTCCAGTTCGCCTGAAGCGAACCAGAAGGTGCCGCCGCTCAAAAACTGAGCGACGTCGCCTGGACCACGAGAGGAAGCGTGCGAACCATGGCGAGAACATCCTCGGACACAGACTCGTCCACTGACACCAGGCAGATCGCGTCGCCGCCCGCTTCCGCACGTCCAAGATGGAAGGTGGCGATGTTGATGCCGGCTCCGGCAAGGGTTGCACCGAACCGGCCGATGAAACCGGGCCGGTCCTGGTTGATCACATACAGCATGTGCCGGCCGAAATCGGCCTCGATCTTGATGTCCTTGATCTCGACGATGCGCGGACGCGATCCCGCGAACAGCGTGCCCGCAACCGAACGGGTCTGCACGTCCGTCGCAACCGTGATTCGGACCAACGTTTGATACTCGCTTGGCCGCTCATGCACGGTTTCCGCCACGTCGATACCACGCTCGCGCGCCAGCACCGTTGCGTTCACCATGTTCACCCCCGGCATCATGGGTGCCAACAATCCTGCAAGTGCCGCCGCAGTCAGTGGCCTGTGGTTCAACTCGGCGGCATGGCCTTCGTACTCGATAACGATCCGACGTATAACGCCCTCGCGTGACTGGACCTGTTGCCCGGCGAACGCGCCCAGCAAGCGGCACAATTCCATGTATGGCTTCAAACGCGGCGCATCCTCAGCCGAGACGGACGCCATGTTGATCGCGTTGGATACAGCTCCCGTCAGCAGAAAGTCGCTAATCTGGTCCGCGACCTGCAACGCGACGTTTTCCTGCGCCTCGGCAGTCGCGGCACCAAGATGGGGCGTGCAGACCACGTTTTCCAACCCGAACAACGGGCTGTCGGTCGCGGGCTCCGTCTCGAACACATCGAGCGCCGCACCCGCCACGTGGCCGGACTTCAGCGCGTCCGCCAACGCCGCCTCGTCGATCAATCCGCCACGCGCGCAGTTGACGATCCGCACACCCTTTTTGGTCCGGGCGAGCGCCTCGCGCGACAATATGTTCCGCGTCGAATCCGTCAGCGGCGTGTGCAGCGTGATGATGTCAGACCGTGCGATGAGCGCATCGAGTTCGACCTTCTCGACCCCCAGTTCGAGGGCGCGCGCTTCCGTCAGATACGGGTCATACGCAATCACCCGCATCCTGATGCCGTGGGCGCGGTCGGCTACGATAGAACCGATGTTGCCGCATCCGATCAACCCGAGCGTCTTGCCGAACAGTTCGACGCCCATGAACCGATTCTTCTCCCACTTGCCGGCCTTGGTCGAGGTGCTGGCCTCGGGAAGCTGGCGCGCGAGCGCGAACATCATGGCGATGGCGTGCTCGGCTGTGGTGATCGCGTTGCCGTACGGCGTGTTCATAACCACCACACCGCGCGCGGTGGCCGATTTGATATCGACGTTGTCCACGCCGATACCCGCGCGCCCGACCACCTTCAGATTGGGTGCCGCGTCGAGCAGTTCCTTGGTGACCTTGGTCGCAGAGCGAATGGCAAGGCCGTCATATTCGCCGATGATGGCGCGCAGATCGGACGGTGACAGGCCGGATTTCACGTCGACATCAATCCCGCGCGAACGGAAGATCTCGACGGCCGCAGGCGAAAGTTTGTCGCTGATAAGTACCTTGGGCATGGTCTCTACTCCGCCGCCGCTTGTGTTTCATAACGCGATGCGACCGTCGCATAAGCCCAGTCCAGCCACGGCAGCAGCGCGGAAATATCCGAAGTCTCGATGGTGGCACCGCCCCAGATACGCAACCCTGGAGGTGCGTCGCGATAGCTGGCTATGTCGTACGCCACGTTCTCGCGCTCCAGGATCACAGCGATGTCCTTCGCCGCCGCCGCCTGTCCGTCCGCAGCGAGCGCCGTGAACCAGGACGCCGTGATCTTCAGACAGATTGAGGTGCAGGACCGCGTCGCGGGATCGTTCGCCAGGAACGCTACCCAATCGGACTTCGCGACCCATTCGGCCACGGCGGCAAGGTTTGCCTCGCTGCGCCCGATCAATGCCCGCAACCCGCCCACACCTTCGGCCCAGCGCAAACCATCCAGCGCATCCTCCACGCAAAGCATGCTTGGCGTGTTGATCGTTTCGCCCTTGAACACACCCTCGGCCAGTTTGCCGCCGGAGGTCAGCCGGAAAATCTTCGGCAGTGGCCAGGCGGGCTTGTATGTCAGCAGCCGCCCTACGGCGCGCGGCGACAGCGCCAGCATCCCGTGTGCGGCCTCGCCACCGAGCACTTTCTGCCAGGACCAGGTGACCACATCGAGCTTGTCGAACGGCAGGTCCATCGCGAACGCGGCCGAGGTCGCGTCGCAAATCACCAAACCCTCGCGGGTGTCAGAAATCCAGTCGCCGTTCGGGATACGCACCCCTGACGTCGTGCCGTTCCAGGCCAGCACGACATCGTGCGAAGGATCGACGGCGGGAAGGTCCGGCAGATCACCGTAGGGTGCGGCAAGAACCCGCGCATCAGCCAGCTTCAGTTGCTTGACGATGTCGGTGGCCCAGGCTTCCGAGAAACTCTCGAACGCGAGGATATCGACCGGCCGTGCTCCCAGCAGCGACCATAGCGCCATCTCGACAGCGCCTGTGTCCGATGCGGGCACGATGCCAAGTCGCCAATCCGGCGGTAAGCCAAGCAGGTCGCGCGAGCGGGTGATGACCTCCGCCAGTCGCGCCTTCGGACCTTTTGCCCGGTGGCTACGGCCGAGCAGCGCGCCGTCGAGCGCCGCGAGCGTGAAGCCCGGTCGCTTGGCACAAGGGCCGGAAGAGAAATCGGGATTGAACGGACGGGAATGTGGAGTCTGGACGGCGAGCGTCATGTTTAGCTCTCCCTTTCAGAAGAGAAGCGCCCCGGTGGGGGGGCGTGGCCCATGTGCGTCTTAGCGCAGCGGCCGCCCGCACTCAAGCTCCGCGATGTCAGACGGTCTCGTGCTCCGTCCATTCGATCACCAGCACCTCGCGAAACGAGAGGCGCTTCAGGTATTCGGCGGAGATATCTGGCTGAAATTGAGCCACGGTTTCCCCTCCGGTCGATTTTATCCGGCTGCGCTCAATCGCGACCGCGCCAGGAAACGCGGCTTTTCCACACACGCACAAGCACGCCCTAAGTGTTACGTCATAACAACGACGAGAGAAATCGCGCGGGATCGGGCGTATGCTCAACCTGCGGTAAAGCGCGGAGAGAGTTATGGACGACAGACATAGCATGACCACCGGCGGCCTGAAGGCGACGGTGCTGATGCATGGGGCGGAACTCTGCTCGTTGCGGGGAAAAGACGACGTGGAAGCAATCTGGCAGGCTGGTCCACCCTGGCAGCGCCATGCGCCTGTGCTGTTTCCCATCGTGGGAAAGCTCGCGAACGACACGCTGCGCATGGATGGTCGCGATTATCCCATGACTCAGCACGGCTTCGCCCGCGACCGCGATTTCGCCTGGGTTTCCCGCACCGACACCGCGTGCCGCCTGACCCTGACCGACGACACTGCGACGCGCGCGCACTACCCGTTCGGCTTCCGCCTGGACATCGAATACGAACTGCGCGCCGACACGCTGCACATGAACTTCATCGTCGAAAACACGGGCACGGTTCCGCTGCCCGCCTCGCTCGGCGCCCATCCCGCCTTCAACTGGCCCCTGCTTCCGGGCGATCCGAAGGAGGCATACGAGCTGGTGTTCTCCGACAACGAGCCCAATCCCGTCTGGAACGTCGCTGACGGCACGCTCACGCGTGAGCCTGTAGCATCGCCGATCCACGGCGGGACGTTGCCCCTCCGCGCCCGTATCGGCACCGATGACACCACCATCCTTCATCCGCCCGCCAGCCACTCCGTCACCTACGGCCCAATCGGGCGCCCGATGGTCCGGGTCGGCTGGGAAGGATTTCCCGAACTCGCCATCTGGTCGCGGCGCGACGCGGATCTCGTGTGCATCGAACCATGGATCGGGTTCACGAGCCCGGTCGGCTTCGATGGCGATTTCCGGGACAAGCCCGGCATCTTCATGCTTGACCCAGGGACATCCCGCATCGCGACGATGCACATTTCCATCATCGGCTGACCATCGATCTTCCCGCTGCACGACGACGTTCTGGCGCTGCGCGCCACGCCCATCGGCAACGCGATCCGGATCATCACCCCACGGCGGGCTTGCGTCGCGCACCCCAAAGGACCGCTAGGCCAACGACCGCCGAGAGGATCGAAGCTGCGAACACCGCCAGCTTCACGTCGGCATGGCGCGGGTGGCCACGGAAGGCGAGGTCGCCGATGAACAGGCTCATGGTGAACCCGATCCCGCACAGCACCGAAGCGCCATATAATTGCCGTGTCGAAAGCCCGCCGGGGAGCCGGATCAGTCCAAGCTTCGCCGACAGATAGGTCATGCCGAACACGCCGACCTGCTTGCCTATGAACAGCCCGCCGATAATACCCCACACCAGCGTGTCGGTCAGCGCGTGCGCCGGTAGCGCATCCAGCCGCAGCCCGGCATTTGCCAGCCCGAACAGCGGTAGCACGACGAAACCTACGATGCCGGTAAGCCCATGTTCCAATCGTGTCGCGGCACTTTCCGTGCGCCCCTTGGCGGGCTTGGCCGGCACCGCGAAGGCCAGCGCCACGCCTGCCAACGTTGCATGCACGCCCGAGAACGCCACCAACGCCCACAGGCCGATACCGCCCACGAGATACGGCCACAGCACTCGCACGCCGGAGCGGTTCAGCAGCACCATCGCCAGCCAAAGTGCTACGGCACCCACCAGGGCGGCGGCCGACAAACCCGCCGTGTAGAATATCGCGATCACCAGGATCGCCAGGAGGTCGTCTATGATCGCCAGTGCCGTCAGGAACAGCCGTAGGCTTCCGGGCACCCGCTTGCCAAGGACCCGCAACACCGCCAGCGAAAACGCGATGTCCGTGGCGACGGGCACCGCCCAGCCGTGGATCGCCTCGCTGTCTCCCCAGTTCAACGCGGCGAAAATGGCGGCTGGCACGACCATGCCGCCCAGTGCCGCGATGCCCGGCGCCGCGATGCGTGCCGGGCTGGCCAGCGCGCCTTCGGTCATCTCGCGGCGGATTTCCAGACCCACCAACAGGAAGAACAGCGCCATGAGCGCGTCGTTCACGAAGTGGTCCAGATGCGCGCTCACCACGACCGGCCCGAGCGTAAATCCGAGCGGTGCCGTCAGGAATGCCTCGTAGGCGGGCGCCCACGCGGAATTGGACCAGATCATCGCCAGGACCGCCGCCCCGATCAGCAGCACACCGCCAGCTGCCTCGCTGCGGAAGAAGTCGCCCATCATGCTGAGGCGATGCGCGACGAAGCGGCCGCTCGTTGGTTGGGTCACGTTGTCCTCATAAGTTCGACAACAACGCCTGTAGCACGGCGTTTTCCCAAACACGCAGGACAACGGCCTCGTCGACATCACCACCACGTGGGGATTTGCCATAGGATCGACTCATCACGAGAAGGCCTGGGCCATCGGCGATGATGTGCTTGGGCGGCGCGATCCCACTACCCGCGCGACGCTGGCGATGGCCACGCGCAGCTCGGCCAATCCATACCCCCGGCTGATCACGCAATCGTGAAAGCCGGAAAGGTGATGCGGGTTACGTTTCGTTCAAACTCGTAACGTTTCCGGGATCTGCAAACCCAGCCGGGTTGGAATGTTCCACGTCTCCGAAACCTCCCGCACGCGCCGAAATCCTACGCGCAAATAGTTCGGCATCGCGCGCGGATGATCGGCTGTGCATGTGTTCACCGTCACCGCGTTTGGCTGTTGGCGCCACGCCCGCATGACCGCGTGGCACAGAAACGCATATCCCAGTCCCTGCCCGACCGCGTGTGGCATGAGACCGAAATAGCTCAGGTTCACCGCCGGCCAGTTGGTCGCGTCAAGTTCGTAAAACCCCGAAACCCGCCCGCTGACGTCCAGCCGATTAATCGACACGTTGCGGTCACGCAGCAAGGCCGCGAGTTGCCGGTCGGACATGGTCCGACGCAACCACCACAAATACGGAGCGCCGACACGGTCGTAATACGAGCGGTATTCCGCGACTCCGCACTCAGGCACGCGATGGACCACAACGTCCCGGGGAAGTGCCGCCACAGCGGCTGGCGGCACTTCCATGCGCAGAAACGTGACTGTCACACCCACCCGGACGGCAGGCTCCGAAAGCAGGCTCATGGGGCAGGCTCAATCGTCGAGGAAACTGCGCAACTTGCGGCTGCGGCTGGGGTGCTTGAGCTTTCGCAGCGCCTTCGCCTCGATCTGACGAATCCGCTCGCGGGTCACGTTGAACTGCTGGCCGACCTCTTCAAGCGTATGGTCGGTGTTCATGCCGATGCCGAACCGCATCCGCAACACACGCTCCTCGCGGGGTGTAAGACTCGACAGGACGCGTGTAGTCGCCTCGCGCAAATTGGCCTGGATCGCCGCATCAAGCGGAATCACCGCCGCTTTGTATTCAATGAAGTCGCCAAGATGGCTGTCCTCCTCGTCGCCGATCGGCGTCTCGAGGCTGATTGGCTCCTTGGCGATCTTCAGTACTTTCCGCACCTTCTCCAGCGGCATACCGAGCTTCTCGGCCAATTCCTCCGGCGCCGGCTCGCGGCCGATCTCGTGCAGCATCTGGCGGCTGGTACGAACCAGCTTGTTGATCGTCTCGATCATGTGGACGGGAATACGGATCGTGCGCGCCTGGTCGGCGATGCTGCGCGTGATCGCCTGGCGAATCCACCACGTGGCATAGGTGCTGAACTTATAGCCCCGGCGATACTCGAACTTATCGACCGCCTTCATCAGGCCAATGTTGCCCTCCTGGCTCAAATCCAGGAACTGCAGCCCGCGGTTGGTGTACTTCTTGGCGATCGAGATCACCAAACGCAGGTTCGCCTCGATCATCTCCTTCTTCGCCCGCGCGCTGTCCCGCTCGCCACGGCTCACCGTTGCATACACCCGGCGGAACTCGCTGATGGGCAGCCCGGCCTCCGACGCCACCACGCCGATCTTGGCCCGCACCTCCTGCACGCCGTCGATATGCTTGGTGACGAACAGCTTCCACGACTTGCCGGGCAGGTGTCCGACGCGCTCCAGCCAGTTCGGGTCCAGCTCATGGCCGCGGTACTCGCGCAGGAACTCGTCCCGCCCGACCTTCGCCGCCTCCGCCATGCGCAGCAACTGCCCCTCCAGCCCGTTCAGCCGCTGGCTGATCTGCTTGAGCTGCACGACCAGCTCCTCGATGCGGTTGTTGTGCAGCCGCACCTGCTCGACCTTGCCGACCAGCTCCTCGCGCTGCTTCTCGTAGCCGCGCTCGGACTTGTGGTTGATCTCCTCGCCGCCGGTGATCTGCTCCAGCCGCCGGGCCTGCACCTTGTGCAGCTTCTTGTACAGGCCCTCGATCTCCTCGAAGCTGGCCAGCACCTCCGGCTTCAGCTTCTCCTCACGCGCGGACAGGGACATGCCCGGTCCC
>JANXXW010000029.1 GCA_025350425.1 Rhodospirillales bacterium | reverse complement strand
CCAGCGTCGCCAGGGCCGGACCCATCAGCGGCAACGCGATGCGGACGAACAACCCGATCTCGGACGCGCCGTCGATGCGCGCCGCGTCCAGCAAATCGTCGGGAATGGCCAGCATGAACTGCCGCATCAGGAAGATGCCGTACCAACTGACGCCGAACGGCAGGATGAGGGACGCGTAGCCGCCGAGCAGGCCGTGGCCGCCATATCCCGCAATGTCGTTGCCGCCGGCCAGCGGCCAGAAACGGACGATGAAGAACACCGGGATCAGCAGCAGGAAGAACGGAAACATCTGCGCCCCCAGCACGGCGCGGAACAGGCGGTTCGAGCCCCAGAAGCGGTATTTGGCAAAAGCGAAGCCGGCCGCCGCACTGGTCAGCAATTGGAGTGCCGTGATGCAGCACGTCACCAGCAGCGAATTGGCGAGCCAGCGCGCCATCGGCAACTCGGTAAACACGCGGCGGAAATTGTCCCAGGCGGGAGCCTGCGGGAAATATACCGGCGGGCGGGCAAGCAGGTCGGCAGGCGTGCGGAGCGCGCCGAGCAGCATGTCCGCGAACGGCAGGATCATCACGGCGGCGGCCAGGACCAGAAAGGCATAGCGAAGCACGCGGCTCATACGCCCGCCTCCGCTTCGCGACCGAGCAGGCGGAATTGCAGCAGCGAGAGCAGCACGGTCACAGCCAGTAGGATAAAGGCCACGGCCGAGGCGCGGCCCATCCGCAGCGCCTCGAACGCCATGCGATACATATAAAGCGCAGTCACCATCGTGCTGTCGTCCGGGCCGCCCTCGGTCATCACCAGGATGAGGGCGAAATAGCCCATGCCGGATATCAGCGTGGTGATGAGCACGAACAGCATGGTGGGGCGCAGCAGCGGCAGCACGATGAGGCGCGTGGTTTGCAGGGGGCTGGCGCCATCGCTGCGGGCAGCTTCCAGGATCGCGGGGTCGATCGCCTCGATGCCGGCGGAGAACAGCAGCATGTTATGGCCGATGGTCATCCACGCCATCACTCCCGCCACCGACAGCATCGCGGTGGCAGAACTCGACAGCCAGTCCGGGCCGGATACGCCGAGTGCCGCGAGCGCGCGGTTGACGATGCCGTAGGTGGGATCCAGCACGTACTGCCAGACGTAGGCGACTGCCACCACGTTGGTGACGGCGGGCAGCCAGAAGATCGCCCGCCACGCGCCCCGGCCACGGCTGGAGGTCACGGCCAGGGCCAAGGCCAGGGCCGCCGGAATGCCGATGGCAGCACTGCCTGCGGCGAACACGAGAGTGTTGAGCAGCGAGCGCCAGAACAGGGGGTCAATCGTCAGGAGGTATTGGTAGTTGCCGATGCCGCGCCAGCGCGGTACGCCGAGCGGGTTCCAGTCGGTGAAGCTCAGATACAGCGAGATGACGATCGGAGCCGCGTAGAACACGACCCCAAACACCAGGGCGGGAGCCAGGAAAAGCCAGGGTGCCGCGCGCCGTGAGTAAAGCAGGCTGGCTCTCCCTGCCCAGGCGTCAGCTTCGGTCGTTCAGCAACGCCGTGATCTTCGCGTCCGCGTCACGCAGGGCCACGTCCGGCGCCTGGGCACCGCTCCAGGCACGGCCGATGGCGCCACGCAGGGTCTGCTGGATCTCGGTGGTACGCAACACGTTTGGCGCCGCGACGGCGCGGCCGGAGGAGATGGCGTCCACATACGGCTTACTGAACGCATCGCCATACTCGGGCGTCGCGGCGATGTCGGCGCGGTTGCCGGTGAGTGCCCCCAACGCCACCAGCATGTCGCCGGTGCAGGACCGCTTGCCTTCGGGCTGTGGCGTGTTGAGCCAGGTCAGGAGGTTCCAGGCCTCCTTGCGGTGGGCGGAATTGGCATCGACGCCCCAGAAGAAGGCGTATTGCAGCGTCTTCCAGTTCTCGCCGCCAGGAATGGGCGCGATGCCGACTGTGTCGTCGAGCGCCGCGCCGAACGCCTGGCGAAGCGTGCCCTTGTACCAGTTGGCGAAGATCATCATGCCGACCGAGCCGCTCGGGAAGTCGCGCACCTGGATGGTATTGTCGGTGATCCCCTGGGTGAACAGCTTGGTCTCATCCGCCAGCACCGCGACGGCTTCGGGGCTCGCGAGGTTGCTGGCCGTCAGATCGGGCTTGAACGGCGCGACGCCGCGCGATTGCAGCAAGGCGAGGAACGGATGCACCCCGTTGGCGACGCTCGGGCCGAACGCGAAGCCGGCGGTGGTTATCTTGCCCTGGGCGTTGCGCTTGGTGATCTTGGCCGCATCGACGAGGACCTCGCTCCAGTCACGCGGCGGTGCGTCGATGCCGGCTTCGCGGAACAGCTTCTTATTGTACACCAGCATGTACGCGCTGATTTCGGTCGGGATGCCCCAGACGGTGCCGTCCACCTTGATGGCGTCCCGCGTGCTCGGCAGGTAGGCGGTCTCGACCATGCGCGCGACATCGGCGGGTGGCGGATC
>JANXXW010000273.1 GCA_025350425.1 Rhodospirillales bacterium | reverse complement strand
TCGGCTACTTCTCCGATCTTGCCCTACAGGCGCTGCAACGGCGGTTGACGCCGTGGGCGCGCGGGACGGAACTGGCATGAGTGTTACGATCGATCGCCCTATGGTGACGAGCTCCGGCCAAGCACTCCTGCGCGCGCTTGCTCTGCCTGTCGCGCTTCTGGTCGTTTGGCAACTCTGGGCTCTTACACTGCCGGTCGATACGCGCGCACCATCCCCGGCCAGCACAGCGGAGGCGTTCGTACGCATGTCCGCCACCGGCGACTTACCGCTGGCGCTGTTGCAGAGCATTGGCCGCGTGCTTTCCGGCTTTGCGATCGGGCTGGTATTGGGAACCGTCCTCGGCACGGCGATGGGGACGAGCCCGGCCTTCCGTCGGAACATCGAGCCGATCGTCGAAAGTTTCCGCCCGCTCGCACCGATGGCGATCCTTCCTATCGCCATCCTGTGGTTCGGAACGGGTACGCCAGCGGCCCTCTCTCTGGTCGGTTACGCTGCGTTCTTTCCGATGTTGCTGAGCACGGCGCAAGGCGTCTCCCGCGTTGATCGCAAGCTCGTTCAAGCGGCGCGGACCATGGGCGTGTCTCGCCTGCGGATTGCGGCGAAAGTGATCTTCCCAGCCGCGCTGCCGTCCATGGTTCTCGGGGCGCGGCTAAGCATGGGTGTTGCCTGGACCGCGATCATCGCCGCCGAGTTGGCGGTGGGCGCCAAGTCCGGTGGCGGCGCATCGGGTGGCATCGGCGAGATGATGTTCGTCTTCTACTCCTACAGCATCGACATGAACGGTATCGTTGTCTGCATGATCGTGGTGGGCGTGGTGGCGCTGCTGATCGACCGCCTCTTCCGCTTGGCTGAACATCACCTGATCCCGTGGAGGCATTGAAAATGTCCGCGATCCTGGCCGAGCCGAAGCTGCGCCTGGAGGGCGTCACCAAGGAGTTTCCGGCGCCACGCACCGGCGTTCGTACGATGGCAGTGTCGGACTTCTCGCTGGAGATTTCCGCCGGTGATTTCATCTGCATCGTCGGCCCATCTGGCTGCGGCAAGTCGACGGTGATGAACATGATCGCCGGCCTCGACAAGCCAAGTTCCGGCCGAATCGCGATCGATGGAGTTCCGGTCACGGGCCCCGGCGCCGACCGCGGCGTGATGTTTCAGGATTACGCACTGTTTCCGTGGCTGACGGTGCGGGAGAATATCGGGTTTGGGCTACGTAACGGCACGCCCGGACGCGGCCTTTCGTCGAAGGACCTCGAAGACCGCATCGACCGCCATGTCGAGTTGGTCCGGCTGAATGGGTCCGAGAACAAGTATCCGCACCAGGTCTCGGGCGGTATGCGGCAGCGGATTGCCCTCGCACGCCTGCTCGCTAACGGTCCCGACGTATTGCTGATGGACGAGCCGCTTGGCGCACTCGACGCCCAAACTCGACTGGTGCTGCAGGAGGAGTTGCTGCGTATCTGGGGTGAGACTGAAATTCGTGAGAAGCGCAAGACAGCCGTGTTCATCACGCACGACATCGCGGAAGCCGTGTTCCTGGCGGATAGTGTGGTGGTGATGAGCAGCCATCCCGGGCGGATCCGCCGGGTGCTACCGATCGACCTGCCACGCCCGCGCAACGAGCAAATCCGTGCCGATCCACGATTTGCCGAATTGCATGAGGAAATCTGGAGTCTAATCCGCGACGAAGCCTACCGCGCCACCGTGTAGCCATCGACGGGTCGAGCCGTAGCGAGCGGCCTGGTTCACAGCTTGGGAGAACATAGAATGTCCAATATCACCGTTTCGCGCCGAACCCTGTTGCGTAGTGCCGGGCTGGCGACAGTCGGAATAGCCGCGCCCTACGTTGCCCGCGGCCAAGCAGCCAAGCAGGCCATCAAGGTTTCCGTCGGTCGGATTCCCTGGTCCGCGTTCAACTCGCCTATGACGCAGTACATGATCGCGAACCGCCTGTTCGAGAAGCAGGCTGCGGAATTCGGGTATGACCTTACAGTGGATTGGCGCGATTACCCCACAGCCATGCCGATGGTGGAAGCCGTGGTCGGCAATAACCTTGATATCGGCATGTGGGGCAACACGCCGATCATTCGTGCGATCTCCGCCAACCTGCCGATCAGCCTGATGGTCGTGGGAGAGGGCCACCTGCGTCTGGTTCTTTGTACGCGCAAGGGCTCGCCGATCCGCACGATACAGGATCTCAAGGGCAAGACGATCGGTACGCTGCTCGGCGGCGACCCGTATAACGCGATGTCGCAGATGTTGCGTTACGAGTTAGGCAGCGCGGACCCTCGCGCCAACGGTATCAAGGTCGTCAATATGCCCACCCTGGCGCAGGCCGCGCAGGTCCCAGCCGGCGTGGACGCGACGGTGGCAGTCTACCCCGCCTACCTCGCGGCGCAGAGCACCGGGACGGTAGGCATCATGAATTCCTTCGGCCAGACCGAAGATTATTACAAAGGCCCACTCGGCGAAGGCGCCGGTATCACGCTACCCAGCGTTAAAAAATCGGCGTTCTATCCCGACGGCTATTACCTCCATCGCTCGTTCTGGCTCGTCAATAACAGGGTGATCGATAAGACGCCGAATATCGTCGTGGCGTTCCTAATGGCGCAGCAGCAATCCTTGAGCGCGCTGGAGGCGATGAGCGCCGGAGACGTTTCGCAACTGGTCAAGGCCTTCTGGCTGCTGGACGCTGATAACGGCGCCAAGGTTGTGAAGGACGACGTTGTGTTCGCGCGGGGCTGGGCTTGGCCCACCGAGAACGACGCCCGCGCGGTATTGGAGACATCGAAATACCTCGTCGAAAACAAGATGATCGACGAGCCACTGAGCTGGGCGCAGGTCAAGGGCGTGTTCCAGGGCACGGCCCCGCTCGTCAAGCAGGCGTTTGAGCGGCTCGGCTCCAAGCCGGCTGAAACTGAATTTACCCGCACCGATGTCGGCGACCTGCGTGGCAAGCCGGTGTGGGAGATGGACCGTTGGGGTAACCAGAGCTGATGGCTCGGAACGAAGGAGAAGTGACCATGGATGTCGGATTTATCGGACTGGGCGTGATGGGTGCACCGATGGCGCTCAACATTCTCAAGGGCGGCCACAAGTTGACTGTGTTCGACCTCAATACGGCGGCGGTCGCCACGCTCATAGCAGCGGGTGCCACAGCGGCTGCTTCCCCGCGCGAGGTCGGTGCGGCGAGCGAAATCGTCGTGACCATGCTGCCCGAGCCACAGCACGTCGAGAGCGTTGTGCTCGGTGAGAACGGCGTGGCGTCCGGGTTGCGCGCGGGTGGTATCGTAATCGACATGAGTACAATCGATCCGCATACCTCGCAGCACGTCGGCAAAGAGCTTGTAAAGCTTGGGTTCCACATGGTGGACTCCCCTGTCGGCAAGACATCGGAACACGCCGCGACCGGCACGCTGACGCTGATGTTGGGCGGCGAGGCGGACGTGATCGCGCGCGCCATGCCAGTGCTGTCGTGCATGGGCAACGAGATGTACAATTGTGGCGGCCCTGGTATGGGACACGCGATGAAGATCACGAACAACCTGCTCGCCACCACGATCATGATTGCGAACACCGAGGCGCTGGCGATCGGCATCAAGGCCGGGTTAACGCTGGAACTCATGCTCGAGGTGATGAAGACGACGATGGCGTGGAATGCCCAGTTGGGTATCGCCATGCCCAAGAAGGCGTTCCGTGGCGATGATAGCCCCGGCTTCATGGTCAAGCTCGCCTGTAAGGACGTGCGCCTCGCGGTCGAGCTGGCTGGGAAACAGGGCTTCCAGGCGTTGGTTGGCGCTGGCGCGCAGAAGACAATGGAACAGGCGATGGAGAAGGGTTTCGCCGATCGCGACACGGCGGTGCTGATGCGCATCCGCGAGGACGAGCTTGGTATCAAGGTGCGCCCTGCCGTACCGCTCGCCAAGGTTGCATAGGCGAGACCATGCGCGACAGCGCTTTACATCGCCAACCATGATGGCCGAGAGCTTCCTCGGCTATCACCGGGCGGATGGGACGGTGGGTGTCCGCAACCACCTGCTCATCCTGTCCACGGGTGGGTTGACGGGCCAGACGGCCCGGCGGATCGGCGGGTTGCTGCGCGGCGCCGTGACGGTCGCGCTTCCCTACAGCTCCGGCCTGATCGGGCGCGACCGGGACGTACACCGTGCGGCGATCATCAGCTTCGCCACGCACCCTAATACTGGCGCGGCGCTGCTTGTCGGCGACAACCCGACACTCATGGCCGAGGTGAGGGCCGAGCTCCGCGCCACCGGCCGCCGGTTCGAGGCGCTGACCCTCGATGATTGCGGCCATGACGCGCTGACGCTGAGCGATCGGGGGCTGCGGCTCGCGGCCGCGATGATGCGGGAGATTTCCGCCAACCGTCGGGCGCCGGCAGCGCTCTCGACGCTGACGCTCGGCCTCGAATGCGGCAGATCGGACCCCAGTTCGGGCTTGGTCGCCAACCCACTACTCGGGCTGGTGTCGGACTGGCTGATCGACGCCGGCGGCCGGGCGATCATCGGCGAGACGCTGGAATGGCTCGGCGCAGAGCACCTGCTGACCCAGCGTGCCTGTAGCCCGGCGGTGGCTGATGCCATTCAAAATGCGGTGCTCGGGCGCGAGCGCACTGCCGTTGCGGCCGGCGTGGACCTGACCGGCAGCAATCCAAGCCCGACCAACGTTGCCGCAGGGTTGTCCAGTATCGAGGAAAAGTCGTTTGGCAACATCGCCAAGAGTGGCACTCGTCCGATTCAAGGCTTGATCGGCTATGGTGAACCGCCGTCCGGCGCAGGGCTTTGGCTGATGGACGCCTCCGCATACGCGCCGAAATCCGTCACGGGCTTCGTGCTGAGTGGGGCGCAGATTGTGCTGTTCACCACGGGCGTCGGCAACAGCTATGTCAGCGCGGTAGCGCCCACGCTGAAACTGAGCGCCAACCCCACTACATGCGCCGCATTGACCGAGCAACTTGACTTCGACGCGAGCGCAGCATTCAGGGGCGCTGCGTCGATGGAGCAGACAGGCCGCTCATTATGCGACTGCACGCTCGACATTGCATCCGGCCAGGCAAGCTGGGGCGAGGTGTTGGGCGAGGGGGACGAGGTGCTAAGTCGTTTCGGGCCGGCGCTATGACGGCCAAGGCGGGTGAAGATGCGGCGGTGGATGCAATCCGCCTCTCGCCGTTGGACAACGTAGCCACACTATTGCGAGCGGCATCCGCGGGCGAAACATTGCGAGTGAGCTGCCAGGATGTCGTGCAACTCATCGTAGCCCAGGAGGCTATCGAACTGTGTCACAAGATAAGCCTGGAAAGACTGTCCGCCGGATCGCCCGTGTTCAAATACGGCAACCCGATCGGCCAGACACTGAGTGTGATCCCGGCCGGGCACCACGTTCACGTTCACAACATGCGCAGTGCGCGGGCGCGGGTGTCGTGACGCCGACCTTGGTCGCGCAGCGGACCGAAACCGCGCCGGATGCGCCGGGCGGTTTTGCGACCGTCACCCGCACGCGGTTTGCCGATCAGGCCTACGCTACGCTGTTCCATAAGATCGTCACGGGCGAGATCGTGGAAGGCGACGCGTTGCCGTCTGAGAGCGAGCTTTGTGTCCTGCTGGGGATTTCTCGCCCGGTGGTAAGAACGGCGCTGAAGCGGCTGCGCGCGGAGGAATTGATCGAGTCACGGCGCGGTGCCGGTTCGTTCGTCAAGGCGCGTCAACATCTCGCCATATCGTCGAGCTACGTGGCCGAGAGACAAGTTCTGATGCTGGCGAACCTGGAGTTCCGCACTGTGATCGAGCCGCAGGCTGCGTTCTTCGCCGCGTGCCGCCGCAGCGATGACGACTTGCGTGCGATCGAGGGAGTAATTCAGGAATACGAGTTCGTCACGTTGCGCGACGGCAGGGTCGGCGAACATCTCGATTTTAGATTCCATCACGCGGTCGCGGCGGCGGCGGGCAACAGGCGCTTCGTCGATGCCATTCGCATGGTCGAATACGATATTGACCATGCGGTGAATCTGGTGCGCTACATGGCGAGGTTCGACCACCTAGAACGCAGCCGCAGTATTCACGCCGACCATTCGCGTGTGCTGCGGGAAATCCGCGCGCGCAAGCCGGAGCGGGCGATGGCGGCGATGCAAGCGCATCTGAAAAACGCACAGATTCGAATGCTACAAAACAAGCCGAAATCAACCTGACCCGGGTAACGGAGAGTTCGATGCCAGCCTACGTGATCAATGATATGGATGTGACAGACCCAGAGTTGTTTGAAGAGTACAAAAAGTTGTCGCCGTCGACAATCGCACTTTACGGTGGCCGGTTTATCGTTCGTGGCGGCCATTCCGAATCGCTGGAGGGAGAATGGAATCCCAAGCGGCTGGTGATCTTGGAATTCCCGAGTATGGAGCAGGCGAAAGCCTGGATCGGTTCACCTGAATACGCGCCAGCGCGCGCGATGCGGCATCAGGCATCGTATTCGAACGTCGTCGTTGTCGAAGGCGTGCTATAGTCAACAAGGGAGAAGTGAATTGACCAAGACTTATACCAAACGCCTCGGTATCCTGCGCAAGCGGGAGGATATGACTCACGAGCAATTCGTCGCCCACTGGATGGGTACCCATGCGATGCTATGCAAGGTCCTGCCTGGGCTGCGGCGCTACTCGGTCAATTTGACGGATAGGGAGCGGTTCCCGAAGTTCGGCTATGACGGCTTCTCGGAGCTGTGGTTCGACTCCGAGGAGGATTTGAAGGCGGCCTTCGCGAGTCCTGAGGGTAAGATTCTTCTGGCCGACCTGCCAAACTTCACCAGCGTTATCGAACCATTGATCTCGGTCGAGACGCAGATCCTCTGGCCCTGAGAGCGAACGCACCATGGTAGCGATCGATAGCCACTACATTGGCAGCCACTACATCGGCGGGCGCTGGGTTCACGGTGAGACCACGATCGACGTGGTCGACCCGTCGGACAACACAGTGTTCGCCCGCATCGCGCGGGGCGGAGCGGCGGAGATCGATGCGGCGGTGAAGGCCGCTCAGGCAGCGCGAGAGGGGGCGTGGGGGCAGATGGACGCGACGGCGCGTGGACGGCTTTTACAGCGGTTCGCGGCGCTGATCCTCCGTGACACCGAGGAGCTTGCCCAACTTGAGAGCCGCGACGTCGGCAAGCCGCTGACGCTGGCCCGCAACGATGTCGCCGTCTGCGCCCGCTATTTCGAGTATTACGGCACCGCCGCCGACAAGCTGCATGGCGACACGATCCCGTTTCAGAACGGCTACACCGTACTCACCGTCTATGAGCCACACGGCGTGACCGGACATATCGTACCCTGGAATTACCCGCTCCAGATGACCGGCCGGTCGGTGGCGCCCGCGCTCGCGATGGGCAACGCCATCGTGCTGAAGCCTGCAGAGGACACGTCTCTTACCGGCTTGGCCCTGGCGCGACTGGCGGAGGAGGCCGGGTTCCCGCCCGGCGCCTTTAACGTCGTGACGGGTCTGGGTGAGGAAGCCGGCGCCGCACTGACAGCGCATCCAGGCATCTCCCATATCAGCTTCACCGGCTCGCAGGAGGTGGGGCGGCTGGTGCAGGCGGCGGCGGCGCGGAACACTATCCCGGTGACGCTCGAACTCGGCGGCAAGTCGCCGCAGGTCGTGTTCGCCGATGCCGACCTGGCCGATGCGGCCGGGGTGATCGTGCGTGGCATCACGCAGAATGCCGGCCAGACGTGCAGCGCCGGGTCTCGTGTCCTGATCGAGGACTCGATCTATGAAAGCTTCACCGCGGATTTGAGTGAGCGTTTCCGGGCGTTGCGCGTCGGCTCCTCCAGCCAGGACCTCGACCTCGGTCCGGTGGTAAACCACAATCAGAGGGAGCGCGTGGAGGGCTTCATCGCTCTGGCGCGACAGGATGGCCTGCCCATTCTGGCGCAGGGAGCACTCGGCACCAACGCTCCGCCGGACGGGTTTTATGTATTGCCGACGCTGATCGGCGATGTGCCGCCCGACCACCGGCTGGCACAGGAAGAAATCTTTGGCCCGGTTCTGGTCGCGTTGCGGGTGAAAGACGAGGCGGACGCGCTGAAGATTGCCAACGGCACCCCGTACGGCCTCGCCGCTGGCGTGTGGACCAGCGATCTTGGCCGAGCCATGCGGCTGGCCAAGGGCATCCACTCCGGTCAGGTGTTCGTCAACAACTACGGCGCTGGTGGCGGTGTGGAACTGCCGTTCGGAGGCGTGAAGGGATCGGGCCACGGCCGTGAAAAGGGCTTCGAGGCGCTGTTCGGCTTCGCCACGATGAAGATGATCTCGATCAAGCATGGCGGCTAGGCAGTGACCAAGCAGGACGACGCCCGGCCGCTCGAAGGCCTGTTGGTGCTGTCGCTGGAGCAGGCGGTGGCGGCCCCGTATTGCTCCTCGCGTCTGGCCG